>PKCL01000219.1 GCA_002862165.1 Planctomycetaceae bacterium | reverse complement strand
ATTCCGGTTTGGGTTTAGCCCATGGTATTGCAGCAGCGATTGGTGTTGAATGCGATGCGCCACACGGTTTGGCTTGTGCCGCACTATTGCCTGTAGCGCTTCGTGTGAATCAAAAAATTGCAGAAAACGATCTGGCCAGACTTAATCAAGTGCTTGGTGGACAAGACATGCCTGTCCGGGATGGTGCTGAGCAACTCGTTAAACGTGTTGTAGAGATGTGTCGTTTGGCAGGGACTCCAAATCGACTGTCAGAATTCGGTCTGAAGAGGAGCCGCATCCCGTGGATTGCTAAACATTCCAGTGGGAATAGTATGAAAGGCAACCCGGTGCAACTTTCACTTCCAGAACTTGAGCAAGTAATTGAGCTTGCTTTTTAACTAAGATTTGCAGTGTGCCACATTTGTTCATGAGAAAAAAACGGTAGCCGCAAGTGCACATGTAAGAACTGTCAGCACGACGAGAATGATGATTAAAAGTGTTGAGTCGGATCGCTTTCTCGTGGGCTTAATGTTCTTGATTTCAATGCGTGGACGCACTGCATCGGTCTCAGTGCTTGTGTTAATTGAAAATTCTGTACGCAGGTCCTGCTTCTTGAGTGATCGAGGAGCGGGCGGCATCCTGAACTGTATTGCAGGGGTTTTTGGTGCCGGTGAAATGAGACTGCTCTTAGGAGGAACTCGTGAGTTTTGCATAGTTGGTGATAACGGTAGTGCTTTGGAGTATCCAATAAAAACTATGAAAATCTATGGGGACTCATGAGAACTTAGCCCATGAGATTTTAACTCGGGCGGCTATTCGGTGCGCTGCCATGCTGTGAGTTCTGCCATCGTATGTTGATGTTTGCGTGCAGTTTCACGAATAATAAAGGGAATATTTTCGCGGCAGTGTAGCTTGAATTTTGGATGGAGGGCTTGAGATAATCCCGTAATGGTATCAATAGGGTTGCCATTTTTATCTGTATAACCCCCAAGCCAATGTTGAGTTGGGGTGTAATCTTCGAGCCATGTGTAGGGTGATGTAATCACGAGCCAACCTCCATCACGAATACGGTGAGACATTGAATCGAGAAACATTTTTGGTTGGTAGAGTCGGTCGATTAAATTGCCAGCAAAAACAAGATCGTAGTCGCACATGCTCTCTGGAAGTTCGCATGCATCGCCGGTGTGAAAGTTGACGCGATTCGCAATATCACTGCTCATCAGGCTTTCAAGTGATAATTGACAATCAAGTGTCAACTGCCCTTCAGTCGGTATTGTGTAACGAGCGATACCATTCTGCTGCAGTGACTTTGCTGCATCTATAAATCCTGATGAGTAGTCAACGGCATCGACATGCGTAAAGTACTTTGCCATCTCAAACGAGGACCGACCTACCGCGCACCCGACGTCAAGGCAGCGATCATAGCTTTTGAATGGCAAAGTAGAATTCAAAAAATTAATGCACGCAGCTGGAAAATTTGGAACTCCAAAAATATCAGGCCCGTAATGGAAAGCCATGTACTGAGACACGAGTCCGGAGGTTTCGTAGAGTGCTGCACCGGGTGTTTGGGGAGTATTTTGATTCATTAAGTACGGTTTTCTATTAATAACTAATTGTTGATGATCCGTGGTGCAGCTACAAGACGATCAATGAGGACTTCTGGTAACGGGGAGGACGCTGCAAGCAACGACCCAATGACACTCCCGCGGTGGCAAGAGTCGCCACCACACTGCGCATTCGAACAGATTCCATTTGCTGGCTTGTGAGCGTGTCTATACGATAAGAAAAGTGCGGCAGGAAATGCATCGGGAATGTAGCACGCAGACGAAAGTATACCACCGACAACCACTCGATCAGGACGGTCTGCCCAACGATTGATTTTTGCTTTCGATATCCATTGCGACGCCTCATCGAGAATAGCTTCTTGCAAGGGAGCACCAATGCTTACGGCTGCAAGAATGCGTACGATTGCATCAGCTGCTGCAAGCACATCATTATCTTTGTGAGTGAGTACGATATGTTTTTGCACGATTTCACGAATATCAGGATGTCTCGGCCCTAGTGCAGCTATGAGTGCAGGCACAGGTGTAAGGCCGCCAATGTGAATGTCTCGGACGCCACAATTTATTGGTTTTCGCCCTGATGAATAATTTGTGAAGAAATGTCGGTGATACTCTTCAACATAAGTATCGTTATGTTTCCCTGGGGTTAGCATGAATTTGATGTAGTGATCAAGCCATCGCGTGGAGTCATAATGACCTGACCGCCGTACCATTTCGAACAGCTCAATTGAGAGAAGTGAATTGAGAGTGTTTTCCCCGGCCTCTAGGAATTGGTGGTAGTGCACGCCGCGTCTTCCCCAATACTGTGACTGCTCTCGCAGGATATCACCATTTGCATTGAGTGGCTTGTACTCAGATCGCCAAAGAATACTGTCAGGGTGTGTTTTTTTTGGTGATTGATAGGCGTCAAGAATTCCATAATCTCTCTCGATTGCCGACTGATTGTAGTACCAGTGAACTGGCATCGCGATACTGTCTGCTACGAGAGCACCCAGAAAAGCCTGTTGGCCGAAAGATATTTCTGGATTCATTTTGATCTCGACTGCTTGTGCGTTCTTATCATCTGATTGCATGGCATTTACCGTAATACTTGCTCGAAAAAAGTTGCTACGCGCGGGTTTTCAGGGCTCTCAAACAGCATATTAGCGGGGCCGTGAGCCAATGCTTTACCATCGCCTATAAAGGCAATTTCATCAGCAACCCGCCGGGCAAAGTTCATCGCGTGTGTCACCAGAACAAAGTCAGTTCCTGATTCCTTAAGAGATTCAATCATGTCGAGTACTTCAGCAGTCATCTCGGGGTCGAGGGCCGACGTAGGTTCATCGAGAAAAAGCCGTTTCGGTTTCACAATTATAGCGCGAAGAATAGCAATGCGTTGATTTTGTCCACCAGAAAGTTCAGCTGGGCGTTTGCTTGCGTGTTCATAAAGATGAAATCGTTTTAATGGTTCTTCGACTCTTGAAAGAGCTTCTTCACGACTTAATCCATGGACGTGTACAAGAGGTAGGATTAAATTTTCACGCGCTGATAGGTGTGGAAAAAGATTGTACGATTGGAAGACTGTGCCAACTGAGCGTCGGTAAAGGCGGAGGCTTGCCTCATCTGGCTGTAAAACAGTGTCATCAAAGGTCACTGTCCCGCTGGTCGGTGTATCGAGGCCAGCAAGTATTCGAAGCAAAGTCGACTTTCCACCGCCCGACGGACCGACGAGGACTAGTGCATGGACTGAACCAGTTTCGAGTGACAGTTTGTCAAGAACACGTGTTGTACCAAACGTCTGAGTGAGATCTTGTATAGTTAAACGCATGGGATCGCTTAGTTGTTAGTTATCTTTCATACCGGAATGAAGCCTCAAGCCATCGGGCAGTAGCCGACAGCGGAAGGGTGAGCAATAAGTAGCCAATGGCAAGTGGTACGTAACTTTCAAGAGTTGAATATGTGAACGAATTAACTTCCTGAGCATTGAGGGTTAATTCAGAAATGGCAATAACCGACAGTAGTGATGAATCTTTTATAAGTGAGACAAGTTGGCCCGCTATGGCTGGTAGAACGAGGCGTACGGCTTGAGGTAAAACAACAAGGCGGAATGATTGCCAGCGAGTAAGCCCAATAGCACGAGCAGAGTCTCGTTGAGTCTTCGGTATTGCATTCAGCCCACCTCGAAAAATCTCAGCCATATAGGCACCACTGAAAGCAGCGAGGACCAACGTGCCAACTACAAAGCGATTTTCAAGGCCAACGGCATTGGCTACGACATAAAACCCAAGGAGCAACTGCACGAGTAGTGGTGTTCCTCGAATCAGTTCAACGTAAATTCTCCCGGTTGCCTCAACGAGCGGATTTCGAGCAGCCAAGCAAAGAGCGACAATCAGTCCAATAGCCACACTGAGCACTAAAGCAGCAAGACTCAGGCCCAAGGTCATAAACCATCCAGAGATGAATTTTTGTCTGTACTCCCAAACACCAGACCAGTTCCAGTCACCGGGTACCTGAAAACAAGCAACGATGAGAAGAATGGTGACAACTGTTGCGACAATAATGTGTGCGAAAGAACGAGACATATTCATAGCATAGAGCGTTTTGCTTAATTTACATGAACGTAAATATGTAGTTCCCGTCGTGCCGCCTAAAAACGAGCGAAAAACACACCGCAACTTTTTAGTTCTGTGTCTCAGGTTTGTTTTTTGGGGTTTTAAAAGTAGAAAGGGATGTTGTTTGTTTTGAAATATGCTTTTTCTTTTGGTAGAAATTTTTCACCGAGCTTCTCGAAACCGCCAGTCTCTTTGAATTTTACGAGAAACGCGTTAATCGATTTGAGCAGGGCTACATCCCGTTTTCTGAGTCCGATGGCCCAGGTCTCCTCTCGGAATGGCTCAAGAATGGCTCGAGTTGTTTTGAGGTGACGCTGATGATGACGGTACACGGATAGCGAGTCATAAATGAAGGCATCTACCTTGCCTTGTGTTACTTCTAAGACAGCTGCGGATTCTTTGTCTAGCACGAAAACGTGTGCTTTGGTGAGTTCACGAGATGCGTACTGATGGGCTGTCGTTCCTTTTTTGACCGCGATTCGAATTCCTGGCTTTTTCAAATCAGGAGCAGAGGAAATCGGTGCGTTGATTCCTACGAGAAGGGTGAGCCCAGTTCTCAGGTAGGGCTCGGAAAATGCGATGGCTCGAGCCCGTTCTGGAGTGGATGTCATAGATGAAATGATGCAGTCAATAGTGCCGGTGCGCAGTGCTGGAATGAGTCCATCAAATGAAATGTTTTCGATAAGAATCGGACGTTCAAGTGATTTCCCAAGTGCTTTTGCCAGCTCTACGCTGATGCCCTCAGGCTGGCCTTTGGTGTCAGTCATTTCGAATGGTGGGTAAGAAAGTTCCATGCCAACCCGAAGAGCTGGTTGGGCAGCATTCAACGCAGTGAATGAAATCTTGTCAGGCAGTGCACTTATTGTAATGAGGATTATAACCGCGTAATACAATGATGGAATTCGTTTTCTCATATGGTGTTCCGGTAAGTTTTTTGGTTTTTTAGAGTATATGAAAGTAAAGAACACTGAAGTATCGCAATGTGTAATTCTGGCGATGATCTACCTATTTTTTCATGCAACGATGATTAAGGGTGGAACGATATCATCTGATTGAGGTGTGATGGTGACAAGAATTCTAATTGCTTTTCAAAAGCTCGGTCGATTCAGGAAAAAAGCACTACTAAAATTAACGGAGATGAAATGTGTAGTAATTTCTTACGAGGGTGGTATTTTTTTCCGAAATAAGAGTGGTTAGGCCAGAAGAAAGGCAAGAATGCTTGTTCAAAACTCTCACGACATAGGACAATGTCGATGTTAGGTGCCACAAGCGATCTGTAAGGGCATTACAAGACAATGATTATTGTAGAACCATTATTTAGTGCTTGCTTGAACAAATCCAGCGTCTAAAAGTTCTGAATAGCTCGGTTGTAAAGCACGTGCGTCATAGCCATAAGAAGTTAGGATACGAGATGCCTCGAGACACCGGGCACCGGATAAACAATGGCAGTAGATGATCCTATTATCAGGAAGAAGTTCATCTAATTTGTTCTCTGTAGTGGTTCGAAGTTCACTGAGAGGGAGAGATTGAGCAAGAGCAAGATGACCACCTGACCATTCTTTCGGTTCTCGAACATCTATGAGAATTGCACTTCGGTTCATTATCTTTTGCTGAACGTCAGGAAGCGAATCCTTTGTGTGTGTGGCAGCAAGGAGAGGGCTGACTGTTCCTACAAAGAATGCCACAAGAAGTCCTATGGTTTTGCATGATGTTTTGGAAGACTGAGATTGGTTCCATGGCATCTTTGCAATGATCATTGCCATTCCACACGTATCAGTAATACCAGCAAAAACGAGACCCGCCCCGATGAATCCAGCAAGGAACAGGCCGGCACATTGCACCCCGTAGCTTCCACCACAAAGTCCTAAAAGGACACCCACGAAAACGAGCGATCCTGCTGCAATTCGTACCTGTCTTTCAAGAGATATCGTTTTACGACCTCGTACCACTGGTAGACCTGCTGCTTCACAGGCGATAGTTCCCCCTTCAATATTTATCACTTTTGCGTGACCAGCCGTCACCATTGCTTCGCAGGCTCTGCGGCTGCGGCCTCCAGACTGGCAGATAAAGTACAGAAACCCATCTTCACCAGAATTTAAATTCGATGTTGATGCGTTGAGCTGGTCGAGTGGTATGTTTTCTGCATTTTGGATATGAATTTCATCAAACTCTGCTGGCGTACGAACATCAATAATTTTAATCGAGCTACTGTTCTGGATGCGGGATCTAAGATGCTTGGGTGATAGATTTTCAATCATGGGACTGTTCACTCAGAGGGGCAATTATTGATAGAATCGATATCATTTCATAATGGTTTGACGCGTTGCTGCGGAAGCTGTCGTTAACATGTTCGTCAACTGATATAGTACATCTCCCCATAAAAAGAAAAATGTATCCTACATTTAATTTAAGAAAAACAGGAATTATTGGATGAGCTCAAAAGAAGTTCATGATCGTGTATTGGCAGAGCGTATACAGCTAGAAGAAGCACAAACTGCTGGTCTTGGGCGTACTCTAGCAACGTACACACGCCTTTCTGGTCCCGGCTGGTTGCAATCGGCTATCACGCTTGGTGGAGGATCATTGGCGGGATCACTCTATTTAGGCGTAATTGGTGGTTATGAGTTTCTTTGGTTACAGCCGCTCATGATGATACTCGGTATCGTTATGCTTTCTGCAATTGCCTATGTAACTCTTTCAACAGGGCAGCGGCCGTTTCAAGCAATGAATGAGCACGTTAGTCCAGTGCTTGGTTGGGGGTGGTTAATAGCCGCAATGATGGCGAATCTTGTATGGGCAATGCCGCAGTTTTCTTTAGGAACGGCAGCACTTCAGCAGAATTTATTTCCACAATATCTTTCCGGCGACTCTGCGAAAATCATCTGCGTAGTAGGTCTGTTTTTGCTTGCTGCAGGTGTAGTCTGGTTCTATGACTCACCAGGGTGGGGCGTTCGAATCTTTGAGATATCTCTGAAGGCAATGGTTGGCCTTGTTGTGCTGAGCTTTTTTGGTGTTGTTGTTGCGATGTCTTGGAAAGGTGAACTTGACTGGGCTGCAATTGCACAAGGTTTTGTACCTGATATCAGTCTTCTTTGGCGGCCAGTAACGGGACTTTCTGGATTTATTGATGAATCGAGTTCTCCTGCTTACTGGAGCACAACAATTCTTCGCGCTCAACGGGAGCGAATGATAGCGGCGGCTGCCACTGCCGTGGGAATAAATATGACTTTTCTCTTGCCATATTCAATGCTTCGCAAGGGCTGGGATCGTGCATTTCGTGGACTTGCGGCTTTTGATCTCTCAACTGGTTTGTTTATTCCGTTTCTACTTGCAACAAGTTGTGTCGTGATTGCTGCTGCCAGTCAATTTCATGCTGAGATTGATGAAAAAATCATCAGTCAACCTGCTGCAGAAATTACCGGTTCATACAGAGACAATCTTGAAAAAAGAGTGAAAGCAGACGTGAGTACAGATCAGCCTTCTTTGCTCGATGAGTCTGAGATGAATGAAAGAATTAATGCACTGCCCTCAGCAGATCGAAAGCTAGCCTATGCACTTATCAAAAGAGATGCTTTTGATCTTGCGAACGCGTTAGAAGACCTGTTTGGTAAAGGCGGGCTTACGCAGAAAATATTTGGTATCGGGGTTCTTGGTATGTCTATTTCAACCATTGTGATCCTGATGGTAATTAATGGATTTTGTGTCTGTGAAATGACTCATCGCGAAGGTGATCGAGTTGTTCAGCGGCTTGGGGCAATACTGCCAGGCGTTGTTGGCGGTCTTGGTTTTCTGGCCTTGTGGGGAGACGAACAGGCAAAATTCTGGCTCGCAGTCCCTACGAGTAATTTTGGTATGGTGCTTTTGCCTATCGCTTATATCGCGTTCTTTTTTATGATGAATAGTCCGTCTCTGCTCGGGGATGCAATGCCCAGAGGAGGAGTTCGAATTATTGTGAACGCGGCGATGCTTGTGGCTATCACTGCTGCGAGTGTTGGTGCCGGATTGAGTGTGTGGGCCAATGTCGGATGGATTGGTGTGATTCTGGCAGCTGGATTTATTGTGATTAGCGTGCTGAATGCCAGTTCGAAATCATCGGCTTAAAATCAGAATAACAGTAACTGCTTTGAATTTATGCCGTATGAGGACACACTTCCGCTGCTTGCGTTGTTTTTAGTAACAGCAACTTTTTTTTTCTGGCTTTGGCGAAGTAGTGGTCAGTATCAGTGGGCAGTGATTGCTTTGATTATGCTTGGGGTAGGCTGTGGAGTAACCACGGTTGATTGGCTTATTGAGACTGACAAAGAGCAAGTAGAGCTCTTACTCCCAGTACTTGCTCGCGCTGTTGAGAGAAAAGATATCGAAGCGGTTTTAGATGCAATCGCTCCTGAAAAGCAACCAGTTCAAGAGCAGGCCGAAAGAGTCGTTCGTGATGTGATGCCGCAGCAAGTCTTGATAACGCGTCTTGAGGTAGACATTCAACAGGGTCTAGT
>PKCL01000253.1 GCA_002862165.1 Planctomycetaceae bacterium | reverse complement strand
CAGTCGTTGTCGCTGTTGAAAAAGACACTGAGCGATCGAGCGCCGAATCTTGGCAAGACAGTGCTTGAACTGCCGGTATTGGATGCGTTTAATGGGCCACTGCGGGTTGACCAGATTTGGCTTCCAAAACTGACACTGAACAATAATTTTCGTGACGTTGCTCGTTTTGATAGGTGCACTACGTGCCATCAGGGTATGGATAAATCCGCGGCAGGATCGCCGTCGAAACCAGCGTATCCGGAAGTTGCAAACTTGGAGGTTGTTCTTCCAACACCTGAGAAGCCGCCGGTGTTTGAAGAGGGTGAAAGCGAATTGCAGAAAATGGAAAATGTTTTTGGCTTTCAGCTTGCGTCGAAGGGGCTTTTTAATGAGGAGTCGCCGACGATAAGTGTGGTTTTGCCTGAATCTCCAGCAGCAATTGCAGGTCTTCAGAGTGGTGATGTTATTACGGCAGTCGGTGGTGGGCGAACTTCAGTGCGTGCGTTAGCAGTCACTGCATTGTTGGAGAATGTGTCGTGGGGTTCGCCTTTGCGGCTCGATATTCAGCGTGGTGTTCCTCAGCCGTACGCTACACACCCACGGCTCGATCTTTTTGTGAGTGATTCAAGCCCGCATTCGATGAAGACTTTTGGTTGCACGATTTGCCATCAAGGGCAGGGTAGTGCAACGAGTTTCAAGTGGTCTTCTCATACACCGAACACTCCAAAGCAGTCTCATGTCTGGCATGATGAGTACGGGTGGTTCAATAATCACCACTGGATTTACCCGATGTTGCCGGAGCGATTTGAGGAATCAAGTTGCTTGAAGTGCCATCACCAAGTGGTTGATCTTGAGCCGAGTGATAGATTTCCTGAGCCCCCTGCACCCAAAGTTGTTGCCGGGTATCACTTGATTCGTCAATATGGTTGTTACGGGTGCCATGAAATCAATGGTTGGTCAGGTCCTGACCAACGGGTTGGTCCTGATCTGCGTCTGGAGCCAAATTACCATGAGGTTGCTCAGGCGGTATCTGTTGACCCGGGCACTCAAGAAATGAGCAAAACCTTTAACGGATGGGTTGAAGACGTTGTCTTTAGCCCAGATGGTAATAATGCGAGGCAGCGACTTCGTGAAGCGATAGATGCTGATGCGTCACTCGGTGATGATGCGAAGCTATCTGATCGAACGCATGTTCTTTCAGCTCTCCTTAAAACGCCTGAGACTCCAGGTATGTTTCCAAAGGTGGGGCCAAGTCTTCGGCACGTAGCATCGAAAGTTGGTTTTGATTGGTTATATGCTTGGCTTCGTAATCCCCAAGACTTTCGTCCGTCAACCAAGATGCCGCGGTTCTTCGGGCTCTGGGAGCACCTTGAGGGAGCAGGGCTTGAGGAATCAGAACGCTACGAGCCTTTAGAGATACGCTCGATGATCGCCTACCTGACTTCAAGTAGCCAGCCGTTTACGTACGTAGCTCCATATGATGGGATTACAGCATCCGCTGATGCTATTCGTGGAAAAAAAGTAGTTGAGGTGCGAGGATGCCTTGCATGCCATCAGCATGAAGATTTCCCAGCGGCAAAAAGCAATCACGGCCCAGATCTATCTCGAATTGGGGCCAAGGTGGCGAGTCAGCCGAATGGTGTTCGTTGGCTTTATAGTTGGCTTCGCAATCCAGCTGCCTACCATCCTCGGACCATTATGCCAAACGTGTTGCTCGAGCCTGTCACTCATGATGATGGGTCGGTAAGTGATCCGGCAGCCGATGCGGTCGCTTATCTACTGCAGTCGACAGAGGGCTGGAGTCCACAAGATATCCCTTCTGCGTCAATGTCCGGGGACGAGCGGACGGCACTTGAGGAACTTGCGATTCTGTACTTAGAAAGTCGTTTTCCATCACAAAAAGCAGGGAAGGTTCTCCGTAGTGGACTTCCTGAAGGCACGATTATTCGCGGCGATGAGAATGTATTTGTCGGGTTGGCAGCTGCCGAGCGGGATGAAGTGCTTCTAAATTACGTTGGCAAAAAAACCATAGGAAAACTCGCTTGCTACTCGTGTCACGATATTCCGGGTTTTGAAGATGCGAAGCCTGCTGGTGCAGCACTTGCGGATTGGGGCAGGAAAGACCCGTCGCGGATTGCTTTCGAGCAGGTTGTTCAGTTTGTCATGAATGATATTTCGCATGGCGGTCATCACGACGATCCGCACAAGGGAATGATGTCTTCGCATGGCAGTTCTGTTGCATCTGTCGCCGATCATGCCGACGCCGATCATACCGACGCCGATCACGCCGACGCCGATCATGGTCCAGAAGAGCACGTGAGCAACGATGTTGTCTTTGAAGATGACGATACATTTGCGACTGACCTTGCCTATGGCGTGAATGATGAACACGATCATGTTTCGCCGGAAAGTATTGATTCTGATACTGGGTACTTCCTTGAAAAACTGCTCGCGCACGAGCGAGAAGGATTTCTTTGGCAGAAGTTACGGCGTCCACGAAGTTACGATTACAAAAAAGTTGAAAATAAATCTTACAATGAACGTTATCGAATGCCGCAATTCCCGTTTGGTTCGAAAGAGCGGGAAGAGGTGATGACGTTTGTTCTTGGGCTTGTTGCTGAACCGCCGGCAACAGAATTTGTGTACCATGCAACGCCCCGTGAAAAGGCACGGCTTGATGGTCTCGTTGTTGCCGAGCGATTTAACTGCTCTGGCTGCCATGCTTTGCAAATGGATCGTTGGGATCTTGCATATGAGCCCGAGACAATGGGCGAACCACCCGTTTTTCGTGATTACCCATTCTTTAAGGGTCATTTTACACCGGATCAAGTGCAGGATTCTCTCGACATCGACACCGTTGGCAGGAGGCACACGTCGCTGGTTGGGATGCCTATTCTTGATCCTGAAACAGGCAATCCACAACTTGTTGACGAAGATGGAATACCGGTTGAGCCAGATGAAGAAGACGTTATTTTCCATCGTCCTGTAATGCTTTGGAAAGATGCCCTCATTGACGGCGAAGCGAGGCTTGTAGGTGGGCCGAATGTCTTTGTTCCCGAAGATGCGATCCAGGCAGGGAAACACTATCCAGCAAAGGGTGGGGATCTCGCGAGGCTTCTTTTTCCAATTGTTATTGAAGATGAAAAAGAAATTAATCCGAATGTGAAGCCGAGTGATGCGTGGGGGTGGCTTCCACCACCACTTGTTGGTGAAGGCAGGAAGGTGCAGTCTCCATGGCTCCATAAGTTCTTCCTGAATCCTCATCCGATTCGACCTTCTGCCGTATTGAGAATGCCGAAATTTAACCTTCAATCGAGTCAGGCAGCAGCGCTCGTTGATTATTTCTCTGCGGTAGATGGAGCTGAGTATCCGTATGTCTACGACTCTCGCCTTGATGAATCGTCGGTTGATATTGCTGAGCAGCGGCATCCAGGCCATCTTGATGGAGCAATGAAAATAGTAACTAATAATAATTACTGCGTGAAATGCCACCTGGTTGGTGACTACTCGCCGCCAGGCAGTCTCAAAGCTCTTGCTCCTCAACTTGAGCGTGTTCACGAGCGGCTTCGTCCGGATTATGTGCATGACTGGATAGCTAATCCCAAAAGGCTCCTTCCGTACACGGGCATGCCTGTAAATATCCCCCATGACAAACCAGTAAGCCAAGATCTTTATGTCGGTGATAGCGAGCAACAGGTTGGTGCTCTCACAGATCTGCTAATGCACTACGATGAATTCACGAAACGTCAATTTTCACTTGAGCCATATCTTCCTCAGGCGGCGTCCAAGCCAGCTGATGGCCAAGCGGTTGAAGAGACAGTACCTCAAAAAGCAGATGGCTCGGAGGCCTCTGGTGAGCAAGTGAAAATAGACGGTCCGGCGTCAAACGACGTTACCAAAGTTGGTCGTGACAGGCCGGTCCGCACAGGTGCAGTGTATGTAAAACAAGCGAATGTTATGCTAGAGCCACCTCGGGGCTCAAGGGCTAACGGTAGCGTTCCTCAGGTACAATCTCCTCTCTGAAAGGGTTTCGGTATGGTTCGTAGTAACATGTCCACAGTCATCAATCGAAGTTTGGTTCTAGTCGTTAATATTGTTTTTCTTGGCCTGCTTCTTATTGCGGTTACGGGACAGTCTCAGGCGGCTGAGTGGGCGAGTTTGAAAGGCAGGTTTGTATTCGATGGCGAGCCACCTGCTCCGACTGAAATCACCGCAGACAAGGATGTTGAGGTGTGCGGGAAGCATAAACTCGTAAATGAAGAACTTGTTGTTTCCGACGACAAGGGGATAGCTAACGTAGTGTTATTTGTCCGCTCAAAGGGAGTGACTGTTCATCCTGACCTTGAGGATGGCTCGAAGTCAGATCCGCTTGTTCTTGATAATAAAGACTGTCGTTTTCAGCCTCATGTAGGTTTTGTTCAAACCGGACAGACGCTGACGATTAAAAATTCGGACCCAGTTGGTCATAACAGCAATATTGGGACAATGAAGAATTCGCCGAGCAATAGTCTTGTTCCCAGTAATGGCTCATCAGATGTCACATTCAGTCGTGATGAAGCGATCCCGGCCTCAGTAACATGCAACATTCATCCTTGGATGAAAGCGTACCTCGTGATTCGCCCGAATCCCTATGGCGTGGTTACTGCTGCCGACGGAAGTTTTGAAATCAAAAACCTGCCCGTTGGAGAGGAACTTGAGTTCCAACTGTGGCATGAAAAGGGTGGCTACCTCGATGAGTTTACTCTTGGCGGTAAAAAGACTTCTGCAAAAAGAGGCCGAATAGATTTCACCGTTGAAGAAGGTGGGACTGACCTTGGTGATATTGTGGTAGATGGCAAAGTATTTAACTAATTTAATAATCAGCCCTGATTGATCGGGCTGTTTTTGAAGAGGATGAGAATCGACTGAGATGCTGAAACGCTGTTTTGAAATGTTTTTCCTGCTGGGTTTAGTAACATTGTGCCTTGGCTGTGGTAAGGAACGAGTTGCAAGTCCTGGGCCGGACATGGCGGCTGTCCGCGAGCTACGTGAAGCTCTTGGTAAAGAGTCGAGTTCGGATGAGAAGGTTGAGGAAAAAGCAGTTGGAACTGGCTGGGCATCTCTGAAGGGGCAGTTTGTATTCACCGGAACTGTTGGAGCTCCGAAGGCACTTGTTGTCGATAAAGATATGGCAGTGTGTTCGAAAGATGGTATGCAACTTTTCGAGCAAAGCCTCGTCGTTGATGATTCGAGCAACGGGCTGGCAAATGTCGTCATTTTTCTGAGAAAGTCGAGCCGTGTGAAAAATGAAAAGTCAGCTGAAAAGCCGGTCTTTGATCAGAAGAATTGCGAATTTATGACGCCTGTTTTTGCGGCCCGAGTTGGTCAGGATATCGATGTGAAAAACAGCGATCCAATTGGCCACAATACGAATATCTCAGGAAGCAGTTTTAACCAACTTATTCCTGCTGGTGATTCGACCGTTTTTACACCCGGTCGGGAAACGGGTCTGCCTGTTTCAGTGACCTGTAATATTCATCCGTGGATGAAGGCATATGCGGTTTTTCGTGAGGATGGCTATGTGGCTGTTTCATCTGACACTGGAACATTTGAAATCCCCGATCTTCCTGCCGGAGAGCCGCTTGAGTTTCAAGTGTGGCATGAACGTGCTACTGGGCGAAGTGGTGCGTTAAATCTTGATCAGCCAAAGTTACAATGGAATTCGAAGGGGCGGTTTAAGATTACGCTCAAAGAAAATGAAGAGCGAGATCTTGGAACGCTAGAAATACCGGCAGATGCAATTAGTGGGTAAGTCGATAGCTGGCGGCTGGACCCCCTCTATAGAAGGATGTCGGGTTCCAGGAGTCTGGTGCAGGTCTATTCTTTTAATAGAGTAAAGACACAGAATTAATTCAAAAATGGAGTGAATCGTTGTGAACAACGTGATCGCATATCGTAGTGTGACATCCACATTAGTGAGGACAAAAACGAGCAACGTATTGGTTGTCCTATGCGGTATTTGTATTCCGTTTGTGGCTGCAGGCTGCGGTCAAACGCCAGCAGCTTCGTTTCGTCTCAACCTTGTTGAATCCTCCAAGCAGCGACTCACTTCCTCCCAAGAGCAACAAGTCGCTACGATTCTTACCGCACTTTTTGGAACTCCGGATGAGCCACTCGCTCCACCGGAAATTGGCCTTGATGGTGCGAAGCTTAAACTTGCTGCGGGCCCGGTTCGCAGTGATATTGTTGGTCGAAAAAATGGCTTGTACAGAGAGCATTGTGCTCATTGCCACGGTGTCACTGGTGATGGCATGGGGCCAACTGCGGCATTCCTCAATCCGTACCCGCGAGATTATCGTCCGGGAGTTTTTAAATTTAAAAGCACAGAGCGTGCGGATAAGCCTACTCACGATGATCTTGTCATGGTGTTGCGAAACGGGCTGGCAGGTAGTTCCATGCCATCTTTCGCATTATTGAGTGATGCCAAGATTGAAGCACTTGCCGAGTATGTGAAATATTTGAGCATTCGAGGTGAGGTTGAGTTGTCGCTAATGCGAGCCTATTTCGAACTTGATGATGAGGATCAAGGCGTTCTGCCACAGTCTCGGGAGTTTCTGTTTGAAGAAATCATTGATCCGGTTTCAGAGATGTGGGCGGTAGCTGATGATGCGATCATCGATGTGCCTGATATGCCATCCGGTCTTGATATGGTCGCGTCAATTGCGAAAGGCAAAGAACTGTTCTATGGCAATAAAGCGAATTGCGTGAAATGTCATGGTGTTAGTGGTCTCGGAGATGGTCAGGCAAATGATTATGACGATTGGAACAAAGTAGTTTTCCAGGCTCACAAGACTGTGGAAGGTGCTGCTGAGCAAGCAGGAAAAGCATCGACATGGGAGATGTCTGCTGAAGAGCGAGATGAGTACCGGGGAGAACTTGCATGGCTTGATCGCTTTGAGACAGTGCTCGATGGAAATGCCTTGCGTCCCCGCACAATACGGCCAAGAAATCTACGGCAAGGTGTTTATCGTGGGGGAATGCGTCCGCTTGATTTGTATTACAGAATTCACGCAGGAATAAATGGTGCCCCAATGCCGGCAGCCAAAGGCACAGTTCCACCCGAAGAAATCTGGGACATTGTAAATTATATTCGGTCGCTCCCGTATGACTTTAACGGAACGCTTGGAGCAGACCGTCCGATGGCGGCTCGGGACCGCATGTGAGTTGGAGAAACCCTCAAGACAAGTGATGTTCGTAATGATGGAGACTATGGAATGAAGCGTTTCGCAGGTCTTTTTTGGAGTCTGCTTTTTCTGGCTGTCCCTATTTTGGGAGTCATTACTTTTGCTGTTGCGCCTGCTTACGACATCTGGCTTCCCAAAGATGTTTCAGAGCATGGTGCTGCTGTAGATGGTTTGTTTTACTTCATTCTTTGGCTTACTGGCGCTGTGTTCATAGTGACTGAGGTCGCCTTGTTTTGGTTTATCTGGAAGTATGATGCGAATAACACAAAGGCAGAAGTTCAATATCGTCATGGAAATCATGCACTCGAAGTGGTGTGGACAATTATTCCTGCTGCAGTTTTGTTGTTTCTTGCTATCTATCAGATGAATACTTGGGCGGATGTGAAAATGCGCAGGCCCAACATGGCTCCCACAGTTGAAGTTATTGGCCGGCAATTTGAGTGGAGACTTCGATATCCTGGCCGAGATGGAGTTCTTGGGACTCCGGATGATCTTCATCTTGTAAATGATCTGCATTTACCTATTGATGAGGACATTCTGATCCAATTGAAAAGCATGGATGTACTTCATAGTTTTTTTCTGCCAAATGTGCGTATTAAGCAGGATGCAGTCCCCGGCATGAAAATCCCAGTGTGGTTCAAGGCGCGTGAAGAAGGCGTGTTTGACATCGTTTGTGCAGAACTCTGCGGCTGGGGGCACTACAAAATGAAGGGTAGGGTGACGTTTGAGTCACGAGAACGTTTTGAAGAATGGCTTGAAATTAAATATCAGGAGCAAGAGGCTACTCAGGAGAGTGGCACCAAAACCTAGTTCTTGCATGAGTTAAGAATTACACACTGAAACAGACATACGTAGAAAATCGCTTCACAAACGAGGTTAGCCGTGAGTACCGCAGATACGAAACCAACAAGCGTCCAAGATTCGCCACAGAAGCATGAAGCAATAGTTCATGCCCAGCCGTCTACGGCCAGCAAGGTGTCAACTTTTCTTTCGACCTATGTTTTTTCGAAAGATCACAAAGTGATCGGCCTGCAGTTTCTTTTTTCAACGCTCCTGTGGTTTCTTATTGGCGGATTGCTCGCGCTTGCTGTTCGTTGGCAAGTTGCTTGGCCATGGTCTGATGTTCCTGTTGTTGGCAAACTTTTTGCTCAACAAGGAGGCCAGATGGCGCCAGAGTTTTATACCATGCTGTTCACTATGCATGCGACGGTCATGATCTTCCTCGTGATCATTCCAATACTCGCCGGTGCATTTGGGAATTTTCTTATCCCGCTCATGATTGGCGCGGATGATATGGCATTTCCTACGCTTAACATGCTGAGCTATTGGTTCATGTGGCCAGCGTTTATTGCGTTCGGAGCCAGTTTCTTTGTTGAAGGCGGGGCGGCTTCAAGTGGCTGGACAAGTTATCCTACGCTTTCAACAAACGTGAATTCGTCTC
>PKCL01000302.1 GCA_002862165.1 Planctomycetaceae bacterium | reverse complement strand
AAAGCATGGGAGGTTCATTTCCGGATACCCAATGCGATGGTGATGCTTGCTCGTAAATATCTGGAATAGTTTCTGGCAGTCCGCCAAAAAATAACTGATAATTCGAATCCGGTTTTCTCGCATTCATTAAAGCACGTTCATCATTCGTTATCGATGGGCCCGCAACAGCAATGCATGCAGCTACAGATTTTGATTGTTTCCGAGATTCTGAGGTATCGAGTCCTGCTTCAGGCCCAGCAGTTGCCGCTAGTGCGACCAGATGAGCACCAGCTGAAAACCCCATCAAGATCATGCGGTCGGGTTCACCATCCCATTCTAAAGCATGTTCTCGTGTCCAGCAGATGGCGTCTTTCAGGTCGTGTATTGCCGCTGGAAATAATGCTTCTCCTGACAATCGATATTCAGGGCAAACTACTATGTAACCCCGATTGCTGAACCATGCCGCCTTCGTGTGCTCTTTTGATCGATCACCTTTTTTCCATCCACCGCCGTGTACGAGTATTACGACAGATTTGAGTGAGTTCACGTCCTTTGGAACAAAGGTGTCAATATGAAGTGGACGATCTTTCCGTCGAGCGTAGACAAGATTATTTGTTTGTTGAACATCTTGAGACAGTTCAATTTTCTTGTGTGTAATACTGAGGCCTCGGTCTGCGTAATACGAACGAAGTTCTTGAAAGTTTTTGGGTCGTGGCCCCTTATCAAATTGAGGCATTTCAGCATTACTGAATGAACACATTAGGCTGATGCAGGCAAAGAGTACACGTTTCATTGATTATGGCCCTTCACGAGAAAATAAAGTCGTGGCAGTTTTATAATGTGGACGATCGATAGCATGTTGCTGCCAATCACGTACGAGATTGTCGTAGTCATTTTCAAGTTCGAGGCGTATATCTTTTACCGCTGAGTCATTAATTCTGTTGTGCAGTTCAAGAGGGTCTTCTTGAAGGTTGTAGATTTCAGCAGTAGGTTTCATGCCGTCGCCGGTGTATGGCCAGTAGATATATTTCCATTGGTTTTTCACAAATCCCAGACTGAAGGCCTGCTCCGGCCCCCACACATTGATTAGTGGGATAATACGGTTTCCTTGAGTATGACTGGTGTCATAATACTTCAGTAAACTCTTTCCTTTTTTGTGAGTTGGCTTTCCTAGAGCCGCATCGAGAATCGTTGCTGCAATGTCTATGTTGGCAGTTACAGAATGACATCGATCGGATTTTTTGAGCGATCGTGGGTCGTAGATAATAAGCGGTACACGAGAGCTTTCTTCATAGGGAAGTACCTTTGAACCGTACCCATGTGCTCCGCAGAAATATCCATTGTCAGATGTGAATATGATGAGAGTCTTGTGATGTATGCCGGAGTCTTTTACGGCGTCACGAATCATTCCAACGGCAACATCTACAGCGTAAATAAGCTGGTAATATTTAGCCATCACGTCATCGTACGAGTCGTTGTAATGCCAGTCATCAAACCTTTGGTACTGTCGTCCGCGTCTCGATTGCTCTGAGAAATGTTCTCCAAATTTACGCCCAAAATTTGCTGGTTTTGGAAAAGTTTTCCCAGCATATATTTCATTATAAAGTGGGTCAGGTTGTACCGGCCGATGGGGTGCTTTAAAGCTGATTGATAAACAAAATGGTTTGCCATGTTTGGCAGATTCTTTGATAAAGTCTCTCCCAAATGCTCCGTAGGAGCGAGTTGCATGAGGGTATTCTTGCGCATAGCGTTTCATCGATTTATTTCGTGCCGTGATGAACGATGTCTGTCCACCGCCCCCTCCCCAGGCATCAAAGTCGTCTTCAGGGTAGCGACCACTCTTCGATCCATCTGCAATCGTGAATCCAAATTTCCCAGCAAATGCAGTTTGGTAACCAGCGTTCTGAAGAAGCATTGGATAGCTTTGGCTCCAGTCGCCATTTCTCATTTGTCCATCACCATCCATGCCAGTTCCAAAATTAACCCCATGCTGGTATTCCAAAAGACCCGTCATGACGCTGGCTCTAGACGCCATGCAAATAGCGGTTGTGTCATAATGTCGGTCAAAGACGATACCGTCATTGGCGAGGCCATCAATATTAGGCGTGGTGACGCCAGGTGCTCCGTAGCAGCCTAATGATCGTATGTTCTGGTCATCAGTCATGAGGAAGATGATGTTAGGACGATCATCAGCACACAGATGATTCATGCTCAAGAAAGTAACAAGAAAAAAAAATGCTCTCATGAATGTATTTCCCATGCTGGTGATAGGCGCACTACTTTTACGTAATACCCTAACAGGTTCGGAGGCAAGAAAGTGCATGTAGGTTTGCCGCAAACAATAGACAGTGGTCACGGTGAAATTATTCGCTTCAAAGAATGCATCCACGAACCCGGAGGCACTCGTCTCGTATTTGAGGGAATAGTTCAGCCAGGTTGTGGGCCAATTTTTCACGTACATCTTTGCCAATCAGAAGGGTTTGAGGTAAGGCAAGGCACCATGGCCTATCAGTTGCCTGGTCTTCCGGTGCAATATCTTGCGGCTGGGGAAAAGATTGTTTTTGAGCAAACTGTCCCACATAAATTTTGGAATGCTGGTGGCACTGAGCTCATTATGAATTCTTGGGCAAAACCTGCTGGTAATTTGCAGCGATATATGACAATCCTTTTTTTATCAACATCGAAGCGTCATTCGAATACCCCGGCGCTGTTTGATGCGGCCTACCTCACAATTCAATACAAGGGTGAGTTCGATGTTCTTGAAATTCCACATCTCGTAAAATCCCTAATTTTTCCAGCAGTCTATTGGATCGGTCGAGCATTTGGGATCTATAAAAAGTATGAGGTTGAGACGTCAAGCAGATGATTGCGTACGAGCGCGCTGTAAACATTGCGTTCGGGGATGACGCTGACGGATAGAGGTACGCAAAGTACGCTAGAAGATTGAAAAAAATGTTTTGTCATGGTGAATAAATTATGTGCTGTAAGGCTATCTATTGCTTCGCGACTGTGTAAGGTATTTAGTCTGATCAGTATTATTCAGGGGAACGGTTGCTGTCCGTACATAGAGAATTTTTGGCATTGAGGATTTTTTGGCATGTCATATCGACTTTTTTTTTGCTGTCTGTTTGTGTCTTGTTGTTTCCAGCTACGTGCAGAGAATGTAGATAAATCAGGTCCTCCGGGGTCAAGTTTTGTATTTGGAGATGAATTTAATGCCGAGGTTCTCGATGATTCCATATGGGGCCTCGGGATTAATGAAAGAAATGTACAGAACACGTCAGTGGACTGTACATATTTGAAGAAAAATATTTCATTCCGTAATGGCATGCTCGTTTTTACTCAGCGAAGAGAAAATCCACCTGTCACTGGAAAGACATGGAGTGATGAGAAAGCGTTTGAGTATTCTTCTGGAGGTATTCACACCCATGGTGAATTTGCGCTGAAGAACAATATGTATCTCGAGTTGAGATGTAAGCTTCCGAGTAACAATGGGGGGTATGGTGCATTTTGGACGATGTCTAACAAGGTTGGTGATTGGAAGCCCGAAGATCTCCTTGAAATCGATATGTTTGAATTTATTGGGAATCGTGAGAAAACTCGTTTTTGGAGTGGCTTGTGGTGGCATGACTTTCGAAAAAATGAAGTGCCTAAGACATTAGATGCGCAACACGTTAAGGCACGATCAGCAGACCATTTTTTTGTGAACGAACAGCGATTCAAAGCACACTTTGGGGAAGGCATCAAGGTTGATCACTCACATATTGATTTTTACTCATTCATCACATTTGGACTGCACGTAACAGACCTTGAGATGAAGTGGTATCTCGTCCAGGACGGTCCAGCGTGGCAGTCAGATCCGTATCTCGTGTTTCGAGGAGGCACGGTTCACAATAGATCGTACGGCCAGGTGGCTGATCTTCAGTGGGAGCGAAACGTGCCAGCAAAAATGAATGCACGCATCATTCTTAATTACGCCTTGAGAAATGCGGATTGGGCAGGTGGACCAACTGTGGAAAGTCAATTACCTTCGGAAATGCTGGTAGATTACATCCGAGTTTATAGAACAACTGCCGAGCAATAAGAGACGAGACGTTGTCAGATGCTCATTCGCAAGCAGTTTTGAAAAAATGAAACGGCTTGACGGTGTTTTTGACCACCGTCAAGCCGAACCAGGGGCACCTATGATCAACAACAAGTTGCTCATAGGTTATGACAACTAATACGTTTGCCTATTGAACAAGTTCAGTCGCGTCGGTTTCTATCCGAAATGCGAAATTCCAAAACTGCTATTTTCTGGGTGAAAAAAATGATCCAGAAGGTATTTGTCCAAAAAGCGTTTATAGTAAAATTCCGATCGTAATAGTACATTTCTCCAGGCAGCGACCGGCATGAAACCTCTTCTCTCGAATTACCCTTTTGTTGATACAAAAGATATTTATGATGCACGAAAAAAACATGCATCTGTTTGGGGACCATTTAAAAGTAAAGTTCACGGTAAGAAAAAATATCACATGGTGCATAATCGTTGTGAGCTGCAACGGTCATCGTTGGATTATCTTGCATGCACAGCAGGAGTGCACGCAGAGTCCAGTGCTCCTCAAGAGAGATATTTTTTAGTTCTTCCGTTGAATGGGCACCTTGAAGTTGAGGTAAATGGTCAGGGGTTCATTGCAGATGCAACGAAAGCAGTGGTTCAGGTTCCATGGGAGCATTACAAGTGGCGTTCAGTTCCTATGCAGGCAATTTTCTATGGCCTCGACATGGCTCTTGTGAACAAGTCTCTCCCTAATGGTTTTCGTGGGCGTTGTGGCTATACGCTGGAAGGTTCTTACAGGAATGTTCTGAAACAGACGCTTGTTGGTTTTGCTGAATCATTAGATGATTGGGCATCGGGAACAGTCGGTACCAAGCGGCTGCCAAATTTTTTCAAGCATATGGAGGCGGCCGTGGCCGCATGCATTGCTGACGGGATTCGAGAGTGGGGAGCGGGAAGTTTTGAAGCTGGCCGGATCGGTCATATGCCACTCATGACCATTCGCACCTTTATGAGTGACAATCTAGAAACAGAAATCACTGTGGGTGACATTGCAGATTCGGTAGGAGTGAGCATCCGAACCCTCCAGAAGGGTTTTGTCGACCACTACTTTATGAGCCCAAAGCAGATGCTCAAAATAATGCGGCTTGATAAGGCCAGAGAACTGCTTAAAGCCCGGAAAAGTCACATGCATTCTGTGAATGGGGCGTGTAAGGCTGTTGGTTATGGGCATGCTGGACGATTCTCGAAAGAGTATGCCGATCGTTTTGGAGAGACTCCATCAGAGACATTAAAGCTGACAAAAGCATTGTCGCGTTGAGTAAATGTTTCTGGAAACTATCCAAAACCGTTTTTTTCTACAGCCACATGATTTTTTATTCCCATGTATAGGCGGCAAGGCCATCGAGTCGGCGAATGAATATCTGGTTGCCGCTTACAGCAAGATATCCCCATGTATCATTTTTTGCGACACGCCGTTTATCGAGTAACTGAAACTCATCAGGGTTTGCGCTGATAAGAAGTAATTCGCCACCTTCATCAAGTGCAAGTATCTTGTCACCGAGGACTGCCATGCTTTGATACTTGCCATACGGTGTTGTTCGCCAACACTCCTCACCGGTTTCTAAATGAATGCATGCAATTCGTTGATTCCGCAAATGCAGGTAAATATGCCCATCGACAATAACTGGTGAGGACATGTAGGCCTGTGATTTGCCTGACCAGATTTCCTCAAGCGACTTACTTTTATCAGTATGTTTCCAGAGTTGGGAGTGGCCAGAATGCGCACTTGTGAAAATCATTTCATTATGAACAGTTGGTGTCAGTATATTCATGCCACGAAACGCTTCTATATCCTGTGACCAGAGCTCATTGCCCGACACAGGGTCAATTCCTTTAAGAGATTCTCTGGTCTGCACCAAAGCCAGTTCTTTATCTTGTAATGTTGTAATAAAAGGAGAGCTGAAGGCGCTTCCAAACATACCGCCACCATCAGTTGCAGTTCTCCAGATAGTTTCACCTGTTTTTTTGTTGAGTTTAACAAAGCCACCCCCCGCTTGTATAAAGACCGCATTACCTTGTACTAAAGGTGAGGACGCGAAACCAAAAGCGGGTAACGGTGAATCAAAGCGTTTGGTGAAATCCACGCACCATGTTTCTTCGCCAGTTTCACAATCGATCGCATGAAGCACGTCGCGCATGCCAGCGACATAAAGAATCTCGCCGTCACACGCTGGCGTTGCTCGAATCCAACTTCCGTTTGAAGCTGCAAAAAATGGTACAGACATCGACCCTTCCCATTCAGCCGTCCAAAGTTGGTCGCCAGTTGTTCGGTCATACGCGTAGACAACTTCGTTTGTCTTCTCCTGAGTTGCGGTTGTAAAAACGCGGTCACCAACAACGATAGGGCCTGAGTAACTTGGACCATGCTCGACTTGCCAAGTGAGTTTGAGTTGACTCTCGTTAAGAGAATCTGGCCATTGCCCACCAGTAACTTGACCGTCGCGTGTTGGGCCTCGCCATTGTGGCCAGTCGGTCGGCAGCAGTTCTGCCGCAAAAGAAACAGTGCCAAAAAAGCACAGAAGATAGCCAAGAAGGTTGAGGCCGCAGTATCTTGCAAAACGTTTCATGTGCTGCTTTTCCACCCAAGAAAATGAAACCAAAGATTATTTCAAAATAAGTCTATTTGAATTTTTATAAGCCGAATAGTGACAAGTCGAGTTGGGATGTATCTGCCTCCTAAAACAAGGGGGTCGGCTTTGGTTGTTTTACGATGAGCTCTATTTTAGGTGGAAATCATTCGACAGGGGGATGTGCTGTAAGGAGAGTAATGTAGTACGTGTGATGAAAAGATGATTCTGGACGCTGCTATGCTTTGTGGTGATCAATGAGTAAGCTGTCGGTGCGAAATTACTCTATGCCAACACGAATCTATTGCTTTTAAGATGATTGTGTACTCAAAATAATCGACGATTGATGAAGGTAGACGTGTAAAGTCTGAAAGTAAAACAGGTCATGAATGAATGTCTCTGTGGGCGGCAGTGTCGAAGCTGCTGAGGTTCTTGGTTTATCGTTATGTTTCAGCACCGCGTCAGCTCTGTTGTCTTTGAGGTTCATGAGAGTGTGCACGAAAGTTGTACAAGTACGTTTTCGTATTTTCGTTTTGTTTTGTGTAGTAGCCTTAAACTGTTCTCTATGTGAGGCAGAAAGACAACCAAATATTCTCATCTTTCTTATGGATGATATGGGGTACGGTGATCTTCGCGCACTGAATCCAGATGGAGCCGGTTTTGATACGCCACACCTTGATAATCTTTTGGAATTGGGTGTGACATTTACAAATGCGCATTCGTCTGCGTCTGTTTGTGCACCAACACGATATGCGCTGCTTACTGGCAATCACGTCTATCGCGGTCGTAATCCTGGTGGCACCTGGGAGCATTTTTCAGGGAGTCAGATTCTGCATGATCAGCAAACGCTTGCTGACGTACTTTGGCATGCTGGCTATAAAACAGCATTCTTTGGGAAAAGCCATCTGGGTTCAAAGTTTCTGAAGCCAAATGGAATTCAGGCTACTGGGTTTGATGACGCAGACGTAAGTCAGCGTTTTTATGACGGACCGCTTGATCATGGCTTTGAGTATTCGCTAACACTTCCAGCAGGCATACAGAGTGAGCCCTATGCATTTTTCAAAAATGATCGTCTTGTGCGGTGGAATGATCCGCAAAAGTCCTGGCAATATTTTCAAAATGACTCAGACGCCCGTAAGGTCTTTAAGTTGACCGCGAAAAAAAATAGTAAAAAAACAGCATATGCCATGGACAATTGGAATACAGAGTCTGTTGGTCCGCTATTGATGCACGACGCCCTCAGTTTCATCGATCGCCATGTAGCCACTAGTGAAAAAGATAAGCCATTCTTTCTTTATTATTGTTCACAGGCAGGCCATTCGCCCTATGTGCCCCCTGTTTCTTTTAATACACGTGATCCAATGAGCACGAATGATCTTGGAGTGACTGAGGCGATTCCAATTGCCGGCACAACCATTAATAAACGAACAGATATGATTCGAGAGGGTGACGTTTCTATTGGTCTGTTCGTGAAAAAACTGAAGTCACTTGGGTTATTTCAAAATACACTTATTGTTTTTACAAGTGATAATGGTGCTGCTATTGGCCCCGCGTCTTCATGGTCTCAGTCGCTGTACAATGACGCGAAGGACAATAGTTCGTATGGTGGGGATCGCATTGAAAAAAGTGTCGATGTTCCATGGCGCGTCCACCGTAATGCCCAGGGTGTTTCAGAAGACGGAAGCCCCTTGCGGGGTGAAAAAGGTTTTGTTTATGAGGGTGGGCACCGGGTGCCACTGATTTTTTGTTGGGAAGGAGGTATTCGAGGTTCTCGAAAAATACAAAATCAGATGATAGGTCTCCATGATCTCTATCGAACAATCTGTGGCCTTGCTGGTATTGAGGTACCAATGAATCAAGCACACGACAGTTGTGATTTCTCTAAAATTTTAAGATCAGATGGCATCGATGGACCACTTGTACGAGATTCACTCTACATTCAATCGAATCGGCCTTGGGAAGGAAATAAAAAGAAGATTTTCAATACATGGGCAGCATACACCGCTACTGCAACGAACGGCTCTATGAATT
>PKCL01000292.1 GCA_002862165.1 Planctomycetaceae bacterium | reverse complement strand
CGATTCGGGAGTGTCTTTCGTGTCTGTCGACTGACGTGACTTTACTACACTAGGCTTTGCGTCCACCGCACTGCGATACAACCACTGGGTCTCATTAGACGGTAACTCAACACGCCACACATTGTTGCTATCCTCCTCAACCGCCCGCAAGTCAAGTAAAACCCCAGTGTCGTTAACCTCAGTCTCCTGCACCGCACTAGTCTCCTGCACCGCACTAGTCTCCTGCACCGCACTAGTCTCCTGCACCGCACTAGTCTCCTGCACCGCACCTGTTCCAAGTATTCCTCGATCCGAACAAACCTGAATATTCTTTCGCTGTACAACTCCTCTCCAAATGACGGCATAGGGAAATTCATGAGCCGATGAGGAACGCACTAAAGGCAAGCCTCCCCTCCTTGGAAGAGGTGATTCACTAGCTGCTTCAACTCTTAAAAGAAAAATCCCCGTACGAGGACGTTGAAGAATAATCGCATAGACATTCCGCCCTTCCTTCTTGATAGCAATATCGATTGGTGCTTCACTTTCGGCGATAATACTTTCATTTTTTTTCTCAAATACCTTGCAGGACTCAAGCTGATAACCCTCTGGGATATAGACACGATCCTTAACCCACGCAGTTCCGCTGGCATCAATCATCGCTTCGAAAACAACGTGGTTTTTCTCCGCATTTTCGATGATTTCGATTTGCTGTGTACCCCGCAGTGAAAGAGCATCTCGGACCAGTTTCACAAATGTTGCTTGTCTCTGTAATTCAAAAAGCGAGTCCATGGAGACCAACTTATTCATGGGGTTATCTTTAGCCTGGCGTACAGGAGAAAAACTATTACCAACTCCAACGCATTCGGAAAACCACTGTAAGCCCCCACTTTCAAGTTCATTGATTTGCGGCGGAGCTACTGCCCCTGGAAACAGCACGTCAACAGAAGTTCCCTCGGGGGGCACAAGCACCGTTTCTCGCGCATCTCGCTCACTTCCACGTAGCCACGCGTACGGTAGTTCGAATTTTCCTGCAAGGTTGGTTGACGGCAAGCGGAATATGAACTTGCATGTCGTCTCCCTGGCAATTGGTACGCTTTGATCAACCTTGTACACACCATCACCCAATGAATGCACATGAAAATCAGCCATAGCATGAGACTCATTTCCATCCTCTGTATTCTTTTCAAAACGAAGACGAGGGTCCGCTTGAATCCAGAATGATGGCAGAATTGAACTTCCACTATCAATCGTAAACTCTGCAACCAAAAAAACATCAGTTGGCGTCCATGTAATCCGGTTCGTACTTTCCGACTCACGAACGAGTGACGTAAGTCTTGATTTTGCATCCACGGCGCGGATGACACGTAAGCGTTCTGCCGCGGGAAACTGAAACATCTGTTGTGATACATCGACGGAAGTAATCTTTTGTGCTGGCTGAAACGCTCTCCCTCCTGCTGACCATTCGCACTGAATTTCTTGGCTCCTATTCCGAAAGCTGCTCATGCCTGTCGATGGGGATATGGCAACGACTGTCTGTGGAGAATTCGGCAAGCAGATCTCAGAGAAACTTACGTCCCCCTTGCGCGTTATCACAGGTTCGATCGGGACAACAAGGCTGTGTCTTCCTCCTGCGGGAAGTGAAACAATCGCTTGACTACGATCAGACGGCATTGACACACTGAGGGTTCCTCCGTCCAGAAGAAATTGCTCATTTGCAAACCGACCCTCTACCGGAGACTGGTCAAGCAGAAGCGATCCTGCTGAATCAGTTTCGACCAAGATTTTCAGATACCACACTTCTCTGTCACCCTGCACCGCAACTTCAGGAGTCATTGGCAAATCAATTCTTGAATTCAAAATACGCAATTGAGACTGCTGAACTTTACCACCCGCCCCAGCGAGCACTTTGTAGAGCGGCTCCGGTACGAGTGCGGTTGTCTCACCTTCAATCGGTGTGAAAAACACCTGCACAGGAACCTCATCTGCGTAGCAACAAGCTGAATTTCCGCAGCAACAGGCGGAAAAAGCTGACAACAAAAGAACTACGAATGACATTTTCTTCGTCGCATAACCGTACAACCAGATACGAAATCCGGCAGCGGCGAGCATTCCCCATAGATTCGCACGAGCGACCAAATCAAATGGTTGAGGAACCCATAAAGCGGCCACCGAAGCAACCACCACGCCAGCAATAAGCAGCCACGTATATTTCCAAAAAATAAATAGAGACAACACCGCAGTTAGAGTGGCAAACCCAATAGCTACCAGAGCCAAGAGCCAGCGATCGATAAAAATGAAAGGTTCTGAATCATACCGTCCACTAGTCGGCACAAACCTTCGTGAATCAAACCCAGAACGCAAAGCTCTCGGATTCGTAATCACAAATGAAGAATCACGTCGGGAAATACCAAAAAGTTTTTCAATCCAATCTATCTGCTGTTGGTGTATTTCTTGATATCCGAACGGGACTCCAATAAGCCGTACATCCTTAGGGAGCACTACCTGTAATTCCCGCGTGAGCGTTGGAGCATCAATAGCAGGCACGGTTGAAGACAACTCCCAAAGCCCCCGAGAATAATTTGCCGCAACAGTTGTCTGTACCGCTACCGCTACTTTCTGACGACCACTTGGCAAATAGACCGGGCACTCAGTTACGTTCGACGACCGCAGAGGGATTGACTCTCCCTGCACTTCCAGGCCAGTAAGCTGATGGCCCTCGGGAAGACTTACTGTGACACTCTGCCTACCATCGTTCTCAATAAAAAATGTTGTTTCGTACTCTGCCTTACCAGATGTGTAGCATCTTATATTTGCACTCTCTTTCCAGACCCAGGCGCGAGCAACAGACTGCACACTATACGGACTTGGCAGAATTTCAACGGAAGTGCTGGGCACTTCTAAAACTGCATCGTCATACCTTAATTCCATGATTGTCTGGATTGGCAAATTCAACTGGCCTGCTGCTGGAGGTATTTGCACAAGGCCGTGATTGATTACTGAAGGCCGGCTCTCATGAGCGGACTGAATGCTTATTCGGCCCTTTGGTGAAACTGCTGACGCGACCCACGCCAAGGGAATGGCAGTTCGTTCTATGAAGTCACGTTCACCAGTGGCCCTCAAGGTTGTCGACCCCGTCACTGGTGGGTTCAGTTCAACCAACCAAGACTCTTTCACAGATCTTTGCGGGCTACCCTTTTCTCCACTCCCGTTTTCTTGACCACCTGTTGACTCGTTAAGATTAAGGCGGCGGGCAATGGCTGTCGTCTGACCATCAGTGAGAACCGACCAATCAAGATTCCCAACAGGTTCCGAAAAGTGAACAGTTACAGCGTCTAGTTCACCCTGAATGGATTGGCATAGAAAACTATAGGTTTCACTTACTCGATTACCGCGGACTGTAAATTGTGATTGAGCTATTACCTCAAGAGGTGGCCGGCTACGCAGGAAACGAAATTCTTTTGGGGCAGCAAGACGGCCGACGGCAACACGCTGTCGCCACACACCACTCTCAGTAAGTGGCATAACTCTTGGGTCAAATAAGAGTTCGTCTTTTGTGTCTCCGACCTGTACAAGTGTTGTTTCCGGACTCGTTCGCAAGTCCATCCAGACTTGCTCAGAGGCCTCACTGGAAAACTGAATCATATCAGCATCTAGCGATCGGATTCGTGCACCCGCCACCACACCGCGACGATGGCCCGTAATCCTCAATCGTAGATTTTCTCCACCCTGCACAGCTCTTGGGAGTTCTAGAACGAATTGATCTCTTTCTTTGCTCCGAACAACTTTCCAGTCATATGTTTCCCCTAAAACATTACTGACGTCACTCTGCGGATCACTTGAGGCAATTCCCCTTGCACCTTTACTGGGCTGAAACGTTACCTTTTCACTCACTAATGGCTCGACTGAGTCAATAAACCATTGTTTTCCAATGCGTCCAGTAATTCTATGCAGGTTGCCACGACGCACACGAATATCACAAGCAGCGCGTCCAATAAGCGAAGCCGAAGAAACATCAATCGTTGTTACACGAGCCACGTCAAATTCTGGCCGCCTCTTTGCAACTGTGACATTACAAGAACCATCCGACTCTTGTTGCTCAAATACAAAACCCACGTCGTCGCGAGGGCTCTCTGCGTGATATGCAGTCTGCGATTTTATATTCACGCCCGTCGGCCATTCCCTAGATTCTTCCGGCGCAATAGCAATACACTTTTCTATCTCAACACCAGAAATCTGAAGATTTTTTTCAACATCAATTATAAAACCTCCGCTAACCCACTGCTCTTGATTGAGCACAAGGCCAGGCAGCAACAGACGCTTATCATTTTGGTGAACACCTGTAATAATGCCCCTGATAGAAATTTTTGTAGAAGTTCCAATCAGACTTGCCGGTAATACAAGATTCACAATACCGCCAGGATCTTCTTGGACATCAACCTGTTTACGAACTACTCGACTTGCATTAATCACTTGAGACTGAGCACCAAGAACCGTTGTTTGCTTACCAACAACGAGTCGCAAAGACCTCTTTAGCCAAACGGTTTCGGGCAGGATAACTGTTTCGATTTCTGCATTTCTCTCTCCAATAGAAATGGTAGACCAGCACGAACAACGACTTACCATGCGGTTCGAGAGGGTTAGATTCAGCAACTTCCTCGGGCCAATCAAATACCTCCAACGAGCCGACTCACCGGATCCTGACTCGCCACGTACATCTCGAATAGTTGTCGGCTCATTACCTGCGATCAATGGTATGACATTTCCCGGGAGATCAAGAACGAGTGTTGTCGCCAACGCCGGGATGCGCGGAAACAGAAAACTGGACTGCCCATCATGAGTACTAGCACCTTGCATCAGTGGACGGTCTGAACGCGTTGGGGTCACTCGAATTTTCGCAAATAGCCTGCCAGTGCCTGGCACCCCCAACTCTATCGAACCATTGGGTTTGCCAACAAAATCAATAGCAACGTCTTCTTGAAGAGAAGGGTCTGTCTTCGAATCTATTCCTGCACTTGCCTGCAACCAATCAATTCGTTGACCTGTTTCGTTCCGCCAAAATATATCTTCGAAATTTGCCATCCCGGGTGACACTTCAACTCGTTTCCATCGACTCTGAAACCAGATAGATATATCTCCGACAAGAGCACCTGAATCATCAATCTTCATCTCATAGAGAACATGCTCAACGACCGGTTTTGGAAGATCAGCAGTAAGACTGTTACCGAACTGCGATCTTTGCTGAACAGCATTCTCAAAATCCTCAGCAGCCATGGGTATATAGCGATTCTCATCACGAATAATGTCTGAAAGACGACCTGAAGGAACATAAACACGAGAAAACGACAGTGGACCTGACTGAGAAACAAGACCAACATTTTCATCAACAACTTCTACGGATTCATCAGGATCTGCACCAAACAATAATGTGCTCTTTTCTGTGCCTGATAGACAGAAAAAGGTTGCACTCGCTACGAGAAAAATTTGTGACAGCAGGCTACTTAGATGATGTCTTCTCCACATAAACATCCTCAATTCATTCCATCTCTTGCCCGAGACGGTGCCACAGGAACAATGGCCTGTTCAGTAGACGGCCTCATATTGATAACCAGCGAGTCCATCGAAGCGTTTCTTTTCAAACCAGAATGCCTCGTCTCCCATGACTCTAGCTCATATACCGCTCGAGTTCGGTTCCTCGACAGAACACGCCACCAACTAATCACTCCGGCCGGAACCGCAAACATGAAGCCAGGCAAACTCGCCTGCAAGATGCAGAACGTTATTGTAGGTACAACTGCCATCCCAGTAATAAAAAAGATAGCCGCTGAAACAAGAAAAGCTGATGTCATTCGTGGACGAAATGTCAAAACGATACCGGCTATGAGTGGGATTCCACTTGATACCAAAATGAGTAACCACCGAGGGACAAGAAAACAACTGACATTAGTTGGACTGCCGGCATCACAAAATACCATTCGATGTTCAATAAAGTCTCGAGGCATAAATAGCGTGTCTACGCCAAGTCTTTTAGGCAGATCGGTCTGAAGATTCGCAGATGCCATCACCCACGATGCAAGATTTTGAACCGAAACCGCTGGAACCTGCCGGAAACTCGAACGACTCCAATCCCAAACCTGTTGACTTGTCCACCCTCGAGGGCCCCAAAGAAGATTAGATCTCTCAGGCACTAATATTTCCCACACAACTCGGTTATAGAGAGCAGACGATGGCATTCCCGGGCTCTGAAACTCAAGCCAACCCAAACCTGGCAACACATTTTCTTTATGCGGCTGTCGAACTTCGACTTCAATAAGATGAGTACCTCTAGACTGACCTAAATCAAGATTAACCTTTCCAGTAATCTCATCAGCCGTCTTCCAAGACGAACTATTCACTCTTACGCGTGCTATTTGATTACCTCTTACCTCACCTGCCTTGCCTTCCGCCAATAGAGGAAGGGTGAGTGTCAAAGAATCAGAAGCACTCGTAACAGCAAGCGCCCAATAGTCTGATCTCATCGAGCCGCGAAGCATCGTACGCACCCACGTCGACTCGACAACAGTCTCACCAAGGAGGGTTCTCTGGCTTCGACTCAGTGCCAGATCGATAGTGTCCTGCCCCTGTGATGTATTCCATGTCCGACCGAGCCCAATAGTCTGAAGATTTCCTTCTCGATTCCACAACTCGTCGCGAACACTAACAGCAAGATCTTCAATGGAGGAAAGTGTTACTGATTGCCGACCAACAACGGCATTCTTGGGAAGAAGAATTGGAATAGAGACCGGGACTGTGACTTCTTCTGGTACTTCTGGCGTGAACTCTCTGTATCTCGATACAAGTTCACCAGCACCGAGCAGTGGGCTGGGTAAGAGTACTCGCACAGCACGCCAAGGACGCTCAATGCCGTCTAACTCAACGTTTTGACCCAACTCAATATCGTCAGATTCACCGTCTCCGGAAACGTTGCTGTCAGATGACCTAGTAATCACCTCAGGAGTCAATAATACACCATTGAAACGAATCTCAATGTCACCTGTTCCAATCAAATTTTCGGGCACCATCCATTCGATAAATTGAAGTGGCACGTGAGCGACGTTTAGACGCGTTGCCTGTTGCACAACGATCTGACGTAGGCCTACATCCACCTGCGCAGTGATTGAGGCTTCGATCTGTTGATCAAGAATCCGACGTATCCCCACAAAAGTTGATTTATTAGCCTCACCTCGGTAGGACATCCTAGACAAGTCGGCTAGGGGCTTGTCTGCCTGTGAGGAAACTTGGCGACTCATACCAACAATTTGTTCGGTATCCGGAACGAGTTCAATATTACTGTCTGATGTAATCCCGACGCGCGCAGGCCCAACAAAGTCGGCTTCCGGAATAGGCGTGTCCCAGGTCACAACTTCACTATCTGGATTAATTCTTCGGCTACATTGAAGTTCTACTACTATCTCTCCGGCTATCGGTTTAAGAAATGGGACCGTAACAGACCCAGCGGACTCCGACACGGCTGCACTGTTAACAACACTAGAAGGACCTACTTCTTCGATTTCCCAACCGGGCACCAAAATTTTCAACTGTTTTGCTGCAACTCCACGGATAACAGCTTGTAAGCGAACAGATAGTTCGATTCGATTTTTTGTAACGTGATAAAGGTATTCTGGCTCGACTACCAATCGACTTCTTCGCGATCGTACTCGCAAAGGTAATGTCATCGGTTGGGAATCATATGCAAACGCTGCAACAAACCCCTCTGCAGATAGTGATGCAGGTGCATCAATCTGCCTATTTCCAGAACGTGACTCCCACTCGACGGTCCAATCGTCATCAGCAAACACACTCACCTGGCCCCATTGACGCCATGCCGGAATTTCATCAATTGAAAATCCTCCGACATCAATCGGCTTGAGGCTGGCAGAACCAACAGACCGTTCACAAACGACCTCAAAAGAAGCTCTTCCTTCAGCCGTTTTATCAACTCGAAGAACAATCCTAGGACTTGATGCAGAACCATCACGACTAAGTATTTTTGCATTGCTTCCGACAGACAGCAAAACGGATCGAGGCGGCAACTGTACAGTAAACAAATTTTCATTCGGTGAGAGATTAACTAGGGTGAAGTCGGCCCTTATGTTTGCCAATCTGCCGTCTACTCGAACAACACTTTTCACCGTAGACTCAGCCAGTTTCCGGACAGGGACCCTGCTAGAAAACGGTTCTTCAAACTGCAAGCGAGTCGGGCCTACCGCACCTCGAATTTCAACGACACTACCCACTGTATCGCTCTGATCATCGAGCACTTTAACCGCAGGCGTGATGGCACCAGCATTGAGATTCACTACCGGATTCCGTCGTTGTGTTTCTATGAGAATTTTCGAATCAGTGGCAGCTGGCAATGTAATGTCCAACTGATCACGATCGAGCGACACATCAACTGGTATCTGACCACGCATCATGACCGTATAACGCTTGCTTACAAAACTCATTTTTTCGGCATCGTTTATCGTCATGCCATCTTTTTCATTGACCCAGATCAAGAAACCTTCATCTGAAACCGAATGGCGATCAATGGCCTGTGGATATTCCTTAGACTGATTACCTACCACAGGCTGCGGGCTGTTAACTGGTGATGGATCAATTGTGACTATGACTTCACCTTCCCCAACAATCTCAGGAGGGTCTGTGATAACCATTTCAGGAAGTTTTA
>PKCL01000385.1 GCA_002862165.1 Planctomycetaceae bacterium | reverse complement strand
GGTACTCTAAAAGACTAGAAACTATCCCGGGAATGTCGCATGACGTGAAGTGAAAAATGACCTGAGGGCGATCACACCGGGTTGAAAACTTTATGGTCATTATGATCAGGGCCTGTTAAGTTCTGCGTGTCAAAATTGCTGCTACTCCACACGTTTGAGGATTCACTGAACCATGATTTCACGATGCACCCTACACCTTCAATATACTCGGATGCTCAGAATCAGCAGTCTGGCCCTGCTCTGCTTGTCACTCAGTTGGTGCCTTGCAACTGCGTATGCTGATGAATCAACGTCGATGATCGCAGGGTCTACAAAAGATGGTTTCGAACCATTGAGCCAAGGAGACCACTTCACAAACTGGAAACACAACGGAAACTGGAAAATAAATTCAGGCGTGATTTCCCGACAAGTGAAAGGTGGTGCCCTGGTCTACGTCGGTAAAAAAATTCCCGATGACTTCGAACTTCGATTCGAATGGAAAGTTGGTACAGGCAGTAATAGCGGCATCTACTATCGACCTACTCAATACGAGTATCAAATCCTCGACAATGCCGTTCACGCCGATGGCAAGAACCCTCGCACGAGCGCGGCATCTCTTTACTTTTGCGTTCAACCCTCAAAAGACATGACGAAGCCCGCTGGGGAATGGAATACAGGACGCATTGTGTGCAAGGGAACCATCATTCAACACTGGCTCAATGGTGAAAAAGTGATTCACCTTGATTACAAAAATCCAAAGTGGGCCTCCAATGTGGACATGCTCCGGCAGAGAGGCGGGAATCTGGAAGCCCGTGGTGCCCACCTGAGCCTGCAAGATCATGGTGATCCAGTGTGGTACCAAAACATACGGTTAAAGAAACTCAAAGAAACAGATATGGTCGATATGAATGATGTCACACCTGCCGTGATCCCAGACAGCGTGTTGGAAGCTGAAAAGAAAAAGCTTGCCGAAATTATCAAACGACGAGAAAATAAAATACAGAGTCAGAAACAATGAGCATGGAATGTCGCATGAAGTGAAAAAAATGAACCAGCCGAGTAAAAAACAATTTTTTGAATATATGTCTGAAACGTTTGGTTATGAGTTCAGTTGTGAACGGTCTTATGAGTTATTGAGAGACGTAATACGAGAAGCAAAAGACAATCCAGAAAATCTCGAGGAATTTGTAGAACTGAAAGAACTGAGTAGACGTGATAGTGAGATCTACAGAAATTACTTAGCTGAAAAAGGAATTGAAAAAACCCCTTCAGAAGTAAGAGAACATTTTGCAACCATAGAATATGGCTTGGCATTTGTTTCCGAAGACAATTAAGCCCCCGAAGAGCATGAGGTCTTTGGTGATACAGATACAACTTTCCCCGGCTTCAAATGACTCAAAACTGTAGAATTTTTCAGTGACTGCGTTCATGATCGGGGACTGCTGGTCCTATTAAGATGCGATCATTCTCACTGTCAGCAACGAGGAGTCTCCCATCAGGAGCAATTCTCACTCCATGTGGTCGCTGCAGGTTTGTTGACGTCCAGGTATCTCCAATTGTGTCACCAGGTTTCCCGGCGACACCCGCTGCAAGTGAAATCTTTCCCGACCTTGGATCGAAGCAGCGTATGCAGTGGTTTTCTGTATCCACGATAAGCACTCGCTGTTCTTTATCCATGCAGACATACTTCGGCCCAGCAAGTCGTGCTTGCCTAGCAGGCCCATCATCACCGCCGTAACCGGCTTTGCCAGACACATTCACAACCGTTTGGATAACGCCATTGCGGATAGCTGCAAGTGAATTTCCTGCCCTCAGGACAAGATAAATTGTTCCATCAAGGGCCTCGCAAGCTGCTCGTGGCCCAGCTAATGGTGTCTGGGTGGCCTCTGCTCCCTCGATTGTCTTTCCTGCTTTTCCATTCCCTGCAATCGTCGTGACTCTATCCGTTTGAAGGTCAATGGAGCGAAGCCGCTGATTCCGAAGATCAGCAATAAGAAGTCGCTCCCCGTTTGGAGACAGAGAAGTACAGTACGGTTGATTAAACATGGCACCAGCGACGGTTTGTCCGTCACCAGAAAAACCTGGATTTCCATTTCCAGCGAATAGATCTACTTTGTCTTTTGCTTTTGGAACTCCTGCTATATCGAGAATCCTGATGCAGTGATTGAATGTATCTGCAAGATAAAGTTTTCCATTTGATCCAACAGCAACATCGTGCATGCCATGAAACTGAGTAGTCGATAAGGGACCAGATCTGTTCGGCCTGAATCGTTGTTTACTCTTTGTCTGATGAAACATGCCCGCAAACGGCTCAAGATCACAATGAGTGCTACCGTGTAAAACGGGCTGTGTTGTACGCATGACACGATTTCCCCGTATGAATTCAACGACGTACAGTACTCCATTCCGGTCAAAGTCGAGAGCAAACGGTTCATTTAAAAAATCTTTTTCTGGTGTTTGATGCAACCTTCCTTGTGCGTTACCGATGAGTACAGAAATTTCACCAGCGTAAGAAATTGACTCTGGCTGTTCTGCTACCAAAACCATAAGCAACAGAACCACATAAAAAAAATTCGCTTTCATCAGAACACATATTTCATGATTAAATTTTTGAATAATAAATAATTCAGACGGATCCGATGCCTTGCAAAAGACCGGGAGATATTTAAAGCGTTAAGCTATGAGCACATCTGTGGTGATCTCTTTGGTTACACGTAACGCATAATAAACCGGTCAGAATCAATCACACAAAGCAATATCGCAACAAGCCAACCACCTTCTAAGAACATGACCGTCGTTGCCTACAGATGAATCTCATCATCGTTGAGGGCAATATAAATCTTTGCGGCTCCAGCACCCAAAGAACCACCGAGCAGCGTTCCGACCCCGGCTCTTAAAATCATGTGTATCTGTGGAACTTTTTCCCAGAGCTCTCCTGAGGGCGCTTTGATGGCGAAAGCTCCAATGGCGGCACCAATCACCATGAGAGGCACCACACATCCACCCATGATTAATAGTTTGGTTCCAAATGACATATCTGTAGTGTCTCAAATATCGTTATGAATTGTCAAAAGATGGCTATTCCTGTTTTTCTTTGTTAAAAAACAGGGGGACTGTTCAGAAGACATAGTTGTGATTAATAAAGTAAGCAAGGAAAGGGAAGAAGAATGACTCGTCGTGGAAATGGCTATTTAGATGAAGCCACGGAACGTCTCAGAGATGAACAGGAAAATGACCGAGACCCCAAAGCGGCTTATGAAGATCAGATGTCTGAAGAAAGTCAGGATAGTGATCAATAAATGCTTAGAAGTAAATCAAGTGATTGGGAAGTTCATGAAATCGTGAATAAAGTTTGATGCTTCTTCGAATGACACGGCGTTAAGTGCAAAGCCAGATGCCATGGTGTTACTGAATCTGGCACTCGCTGTCACCTGAGATGAACGCATGTAGAAAGAATTCAGTAAGATAGCACAGCAGAAGATAAATGGTCGTTCTCATGCATTAATCCAAGATGTGTGCTCACCTCTGCGTCCACCAAACAGCCACCCTGCATCATGTTTTTTATGCTGCAGGCCGCCTTCTCCAAAGTGCTCAGTTTTATCAAGACAACTCAACAAAAGCAGATCATCTCTGTGAGATAGTGACCTACGAAGGACAGGGGCACCGGGTTTTTTTCAGTAATAAACACTACGACCTTGCGCTTACAACAACTGCCACGTTTTTTATCAACTATGACTGGCTCTCCAAACAATAAATAAGTAGCCCTCACAAAGAGTCTTATGAATTGCTTGAAATACATTCATCTTATTGGCTTGTATTTATAAATTCAGCGACATCCTGACCAAGCTTTTTGAGGTCTGGCAAATTGAGATACATCATGTGGCCGGAACTGTATTCTGCAAAAGAGACATTCGCTTTGATCTTTGAATCAATCTCGAGGTGATCAATACTAAACCGCATCGCATCGGGAGGAACTGCCAAGTCACAGCGACCGGTCATCACCAGCACCCTCAGATGTGGATTCTTCGACATGGCTGACCCTAGATCAGCCGCGGTACTTGAATACGTATTTTCTTCAAATTTCCAAGGGAACACATTTGCGAGCACCTTATACGGAAGATCATTTTCAAATGCCAGTTCTTCGCGAACATACGCGTTCATAGTAGCAGCGAGCGGACCAAGTGCTGCCATATACGATGGATCAAAGCCAGGGTAAGCACTGGACTGATCTCCATCTCGACCAGTGATACGGCCGTCGTATCGCCCGCAGATGAGCCCATCCTCACTGAGTAATTTCTTGCGAAACGTTGATGGACTTATCCGTAGCCGATTCTCAAGAATGATGTCTTCTGATAGTCCTGTAAGACGTGATAATTTGCTTGCAACCTGCTTACGCTTCCCATCTTCCAAGCCTTCACCAGCAAAGAGTGCGGCAAGGTACTCACCAGAGGCAAAGGCCCTCGATTCCATCATGGCACCATGTAGATCCTGCTGCAAATCTGCAGAAAGCCGTTTGTGAAAATGAGCGACTGCAGTCAACGTGGGTAGAAAAATAGAGTACGGCAAGTCATTTGTGGAACCAGTTCGAATCGTTCCAAAGTCAATCAGCCCAGAGACAAGAAGGAGGCCATTGAGAAACATCCCATGTTGATCCTGCAAATGTTCAGCGATCCCTGCCGCTCGAAATACACCATAACTTTCTCCACACAGATATTTCGGAGAACCCCAGCGATGATGCTGGGTCGTATATAGCACAATAAAGTCTGATATGGCTTCAATGTCTGGTTTTTTTCCAAAAAACTGTTCAGCTTTTTCATCCTTCATGGGCCGGCTATAACCAGTCGCAACGGGATCGATAAAGATAAGATCCGCATACGGAAGAACTGTGTGGTGATTTGTAACGAGCTCATAAGGGGGAGGTGGCAAGGTCGCATCTGGATTCACTCGTGCTCGCTTGGGACCAAGGCCACCAAGGTGTAACCACACTGCCGATGCCCCTGGACCACCGTTGAAGCAGTAGATGATGGGACGTGATGAGTCACCTCCATCTAGGGTGTAGGCGACATAAAACATTGATGCCTTCGTCGTACCATCATCTTTCAACAACGGCAACATGCCAGTCTCAGCAGAGTACGACAATTCAGTCTTCCCTACGGTAATCGAGTGCCTGGTCACTACCGGTTCATCAGCTGCATCTGGAACAGTTGCTGACTGGGTGTGGCCATCCTTAGCTTTTGATACTTTCTGCTTTTGCTCTTCTTTCGTCTTTGATGCTTCTTTGATTTCTGCCGTAGCGAAACAAGCAAGTTGCGAGGCAATTACTACAACACAGAAAAACAAGATTTTTTTTTGAACTATGAACCGTGCCATGAAAAAAAATTCTTCGCTTCCTATAAGTACTTTTTCAATAAGTGTCTGATGATCAATGATTACCTCGATTCCCTTCAGTTTCAAATGCCGAAGCAGAAATAATTCCTAGATCAAAACCCTTCCCCTCCTGCTATGGACAGAAAATCACTTTCCAATCCTTTAGGAAAAACGTCCGGGATGACTTTCATAATGACCATCAGAAGTACGCAACGACCCCTGGCAAGGAGGAGTGATAAGCAGAGAATTTTGACTTATCAGCACGCTAGGACTAGAGATTAAATCTAACTATCATTCGAAATGATCAGGTCCTTTTTAAAAATAAAATACAGGATTGAAATACCATCCGCAGCTAAATGAATGAAAAATGAGTGGATTGCAATATCGATCTTTATACACCCAACACCTAAAAATTCACTAACCTAAAAGTTCACTAGGAGGATCGCAAGGAGCATCACAAGTCCTAACCTGTTGAATCATATGAAGCTCTCAATATTTTCTCCCTCATTCTCCAGAAAGCACTTTCAAAGCAAACACATTAATGAATACACCAACCTCACATACTTCTCTGTGATGTCCTTCCTTACGATCAGTACAAAGTAATATTTCCCGACCCTCGCTATGAGGCAGAAAATATGATCTTCTTAATGAGATCAATCAACGAGTCGTTCGACTACACAATGGTGCGTATTATCCTATGAGCCCGCATTCTTTTTTCTATCTTTGCGTTTCCCGACCACTACTGCTTAAGACCCACACACTTTATGTATTGCTTGCAGTAATCGCTTTGCACACGCTGCCAGCCTCTTTTTTAGGATCCACTCTCTGCTACGCAGCACTCGCTTCAGCAGACATCACTGAGGCCGACACAGACGAGCAGCTTCTTGTGGCAATAAAGGACACCCCACCGTTCAGTTTTTTAGACAATGATAAGCAATGGCAAGGGCTCTCCGTTGCACTCTGGAAACGCATCGCAACAAAACTTGATATTGATTATCGATTTGAAGAAACTCCACTCGGAAATGCATTAGCCGGCCTTGCAAACGGGTCATATGACGTTGCAGTAGGTGCACTCACGGTGACATCGGATAGAGAACGTGATTTTGACTATAGCCATCCATTTTATTTAACGGGTCTTGGAATAGCCGTTGCTAAACACAGACAATCCGACGCAGGATGGCTTCCTAATTTTTATATGCCAAGCCGTCTTATTATTTTCATGGTTTGCATGTGCGTAGCACCGTTAGCAATTGCTTTCATTGTTTATCTTTTTGAGAAAACATGTGATTCATCAGATGATACGACTACTGTGAAAGGTTACCGAGATGCCGTGTGGTGGGCTGTTGTCACCATGACCACAGTTGGATACGGCGACAAAGTTCCGCGTACGCATATCGGCCGATACGCTGCTGTGGCCTGGATGCTTAGTAGCATATTTCTCATTTCAGGATTTACTGGTGCAGTTGCTAGTTCACTCACCGTGGAACATCTCACTCATCGCATTCGTGGACCAGAGGATCTGGCCGGAAAAAAGGTTGGTGCCATCCGACTATCGACTGGAGCTGACTGGCTCAAACGCAGAGGAATTCCTTGTATTCTTTTTGATGATATGAAACAGGGGGCAGATGCACTCACACGTGGACGATTGGATGCATTCGTGAATGACCGACCAGTGCTGATCTATTTTGCAACGTGGGAGTCATGGACAATCACTGTCCTTCCTGGTTCTTTTGAAAACCAGTTTTACGCGTTCGGCATCAAAGAGGGGGACCCAAGGCGAGAGTCGATTAATCGCGTGCTTCTCAGCATTATGGAAAGCGACTGGTGGCGCAATCAGATTGCGCGGTTTAGTGGTGAGAATGATTGAGTTTTTATGACTCTGACAGAGCAACGAGGGTTACAAATGAAAATGATAATATTTTGTTTATTATTAGGCATCATCGTCTCTTGTTCAGAAAATCGTGCACACAGTGAAGATATTCCGGAAGGAAGAATCTATTCCTATAAAGAAGAGCATGGTGTAACTCGGGAGTTGGAGATTCACTTTCCACAGGGGCATGAGTCCACCGATGATTCAGTCCCCGGCATCATCATGTTTCATGGTGGAGGTTGGGGTGGCGGAAAGAGAGATCAGTTCCGCTATCTTTGCCATTACTTTGCAAGCCGCGGTCTCGTGGCAGCAACTGTGTCATATCGGTTAGCAACGAAGGCAGATACAGGTGATGGTTCTCGAAAACGTGTCTGTATAAAAGATGCCAAAAGTGCAATTCGTTGGTACAAACAACATGCTGAAGAACTGGGTATCGACCCACAACGTATTATTACAGGAGGAGGATCAGCTGGTGGACACATTTGCCTACTAGCAACGACCAACCCTGGATTAAATGACGCGAATGATGACAGTAATTATGACACATCTGTCGCAGCGTATCTTTTGTTTAACCCGGCCCTCGGTATGGCAGATGCCAAAGACTATGAAGTCGACTTCCTGCAGCATCTCACTCCTGACTTTCCGCCGGCTATCGTATTTTTTGGGAGTAAGGATGACAAATGGTTAAAGGGATGGAATTCTGCGTATACGAAAATGCAGTCACTTGACATTCGTTCTGTTGATTTTTGGATTGCAGATGGTCAGGAGCACTCCTTCTTTAACAAGCAGCCCTGGCAAGACATGACAATACGTGCATCAGATGAATTCTTAGAATCTCTTGGCCTTATTCATGGCGAACCGACATTAGTACTCCCGCAGACAGGGGAGAAGTTGACCAAAAACCTATGATGGGAACGGTATTACAGAAGGCTGTGCACCATAAACGCAATCATCAACCGTAAGCCATTGTCCTCAAATAATTTCAAAAAGAGTCTGTTGGGGCTTTTAAAAAAGTCTTGGGCTACGTAAAAAGCCATCGAAGTGAACAACGCATCACAAGGCAATTACTCAGAGATTACGTTTTGTAAACAAAGGTGCTATTTGAAAAAAACACAGGTTGAAAAAACCGCAGGCATCATCGGACTATACAATGCGTCAGCATATACCCTCGAATCAATATCACTGGGATAGACTATTTAAAGCCCGAAGAATAGCAAGGCACCTCTTTTGGTTGCCTTCAAATACTTCTGGATTCACCAGCATCAGAAGTCTTTTATAATATTCAACTACTCTCGGAGTTGAGTGGTGTATCTAAGATGCAGGAGACTCATGGCACAAGTAGTGGAATCCATAGTGATCCGTCTACTTCCGGTGTCTTGCCAGATGCGGGCATTGTTGTTGAAATGGTATCGTGCAGCATGCCTGAAAGCTCATCAACTGTTGATGCGTGCTCTTTGAACTCTGCAAGATTTGTAATTTCCTCTGGATCAGAATCA
>PKCL01000018.1 GCA_002862165.1 Planctomycetaceae bacterium | reverse complement strand
CCGACGCCATAGCCCAGCGAGGACCAAGAACAGCCACCGAAATCGCACGAAGCAGCCCAACAACAAGTCCACCAACAATTGCACCAGGCACACTCCCAATACCACCGAGTACGGCTGCAGTAAGAGCATACAGTCCCATTTGGTGTCCCATCTGATAATTAATTGTTGTTGCGTGAATACCGGCCGCGACACTCGCAACACCGCCCAGAAATCCACTAATAAAAAAAGTTGTCCCAATAAGCTTCCCTGCTTCTCCTGAGCGAGCTGTCGCACGGGTTATCGCAGCAATTGAACGCAATGATCTTCCAAAACGAGTTTGCCTTAAGAGGACATACAGGCAAAGAAGTGGTGGGACGCTAATCGCAAGGACCAGAAGGTCAGCCATCAGGATAGAAATTCCACCGACTGACTGGGTAGAGGCTAGAAAAATTTCTGGAAATGCTCGATCAGTTGGCCCAATCCAGACAAGCCCGACATTCATAAGTACAAATGAAACACCGATCGCTGAGACGAGAGGTGATAGAGGAGGCGCGTCTCGTAGTGGACGATACACAAATCGATCAATACATACGTTGAGGCAACCACAAAACAGGCCACTGCATAAAGCAGCAAGTATCACCGCCAAGCAACCAGTTACCGGGGCAACTGGAAGGGGTACTAAGAACGACAGGATTGCAAGTGCTAGGCAGCCACCAAGCATGACTACATCCCCGTGCGCAAAGTGAATGAGTCCCACCGTCCCATACACGAGGGTATACCCTACAGCCATCAGCCCAAGAAACACACCGCTTGTGATTCCAATACCGCATTGCTGAAGAAAGGATGCTACGTCCACGCACTGTGTCCCGACAAAGTAAGCCGTAAGGAAATTCTTTTCCCTTAGTCTTATCTACTGACGTTCTTTTTGCCTATGCCAGCAGCCGGCACAACTTCTTCGTGCTCAAACGTACCATTTCGAACAATACTTACAGACACCTCCTGTAGTGTCGTATCCCCGTTTGCATCAATACTCCACGCCCCAAGTACTCCATCGTCTACTCGACTTGCAAAAGCAGACTCTACGATGGCACGGCGATCTTTACGCCCCACATCAGCAATTGCTCGGATTGCAAGTCTCGCTGCCTCATAACCATGAATCGCCGCATTGCTTGGGCATGTGCCATATTTTTGCTGATAACGCCTAAGGAACGTGATCTCTGAACAATCTGACTGCTGCGGCGACAATCCTGCAGATGTAGCAAAGCACCGCCCCTCTAAAGAGGTTGCGCCTGCTGCATCAAGAAATGCTTTGGTACGACATCCGTCGGACACTAACAAAATTGCTTCACTCTCAGCTGACACGAGATCACGCGCGAGTTGACCACCCTTTGTTCGAGCACTACCACCAAAATAAACAAGATCGGGGTCAGCAGTCATTACTGATCCTACAAATGATTTGAACTCAGCCGCTTGTGGATCAATTGAAACATGTGCAAGAACCTCCATGCCTTTCTCACGACATCGATCAGCGAAGAGAGACGCTACACCCTGCCCGTAAATACCGGCATCATCGATTACGAAAACTCGTCGCACTCCACGCCCAAATGCCCAATCTGCAGCAAGCGGACCCTGTAGATCGTCCGCCGGTACAACCCTCATGTAATTCAATCTGCCTGAAGGCTGGTAGACATCCGGCTCCCCAGGAATACCAAGGCCAGGCTTCGTCAAGCCAACCGCTGTGTTCGCCGGCGACACCATGAGTAAATCTGCATAATTGAGAATCGGCATTGAGACACGAGCAGCTCCGGAATTGAGCGTGCCAATATAAGCCATCACATCAGGATCTTGCACAGCTAAGCGAGCATTTGCTGCCTCTCCTTCACTCGTCCACTGACCTGAAACTGAAGCACTGTTGTCGAGATCACGATACTCAAGCGTAAACCTCCCAACTCGTGCTCTAACCTCTTCTATTGCAAGTCGAATGCCTCGAACAACTTCATCACTCACCTGCCTCGACACACCAGTCCGTGGCAAACTTGAGACAAGATATATCCGATTCGAATTTGTTTCTTGACATCCAAAACAATTTAGACCAACTGCTATGCAGGCTACGACAAACCATCTTAATCTTGAGGATGATCGCTTCTGTAGACAAAACCAATTATTTCTCATGATTCCGTCCTCTTCACAAATTTCCACGAACGATGAATTCGGGTATTTCGAAAATCTTCTGGTACCGTCCGCCGGCTGATTTCATATATATCATAGATACCAGCCAAAAGATTTTCATCGAATTTAAATCTCCGATAATTTGTTGAAAAATAAACAACTCCACATGCAGAAAGATTACGAGCGACGGCCTGAAGCAATGCGACATGATCCCGCTGAACATCCCAATCCTGTTGCTGCCTCGTTGAACGTGAGAATGTTGGGGGATCAACAACCACAAGATCAAATGGTCGCTCACCTCGGCGACTGCGGTGCTCGAGGAAGGCCCGGGCGTCATCTCGCACAAGGGCATGCTGCCGTCGATCTAAAAATCCATTTGCTGATAAATTTCGCCGCGCCCATTCAAGATACGTATTCGAAAGATCGACGGTGGTCGTTCTTGCGGCACCACCAGCAGCTGCCGCAACTGAGAAGCTACCAGTATATCCAAAAAGGTTCAGGAAAGAACGATCTTGAGCATCTTCGCGAACCATTGATCGAGTTTGTCGATGATCGAGAAACAGTCCCGTATCCAGATAGTCAGAAAGATTAACTTCAAATTTCAATCCGTGTTCACTCACGAGAAAAGTCGCAGAGCGATCATCCAGTTTTTCATACTGCCCCCCAGCACGCTGTCGACGGCGTACCTTCAGGAACACACTGTCTGCCGCAAGACCTAGTTCATCTGCTGCTGCCTCCATGAGCCGGTCGAGCCAAACGTCGTGCTCAATAGCCGTCCGCTCATGAGGACGCTCATATTCGGCGGTATGGAGCCAATCACCGTACCTGTCGATAACAAGAGGAATCTCTGGAATATCTCGATCATAAAGACGATATGCCTCGATGCCCTGTTTTCTCGCCCATCGCCCGAGGTGACGAGTCCGCTTCACCAGACGTCTTCGAAAATCACCGATTTGATCGCCGACGCTTCTTGTTGGCTTCTTTATTGAATCGCTACGCCCTCCATCGGGGGTTATCGCTGCAAGTTCTTCTGGAGCCTCTGTTGAGTATTCCTTTTTCCGAATAACTAATTCAATCAACCTGCACTCAATTGGACCATTTGAAAGAATCACTCGACGATCTGGCTTCAGGCCAATTAATTTAGACAGCTCAACAGGAGCAAGCACCCCGGCACGCCAACCCGGACATGAATTCTTTAACCAATCACCGACTCGCCGAAATACAGCGCCTGCTCTTAGCTGTACGAGTCGCTCTCCGTATGGTGGATTCGTAACGATCAAGCCCGGCTCTTGCTTTGGAACGACTGCTTCAAAATGACTGCATGAGAATTTGATATAATCGGCTACACCAGCGAGTGCAGCCGATTGCTCTGCAACCTGAATTACAGCTGGATCAAGGTCACTTGCATGAAAACTACCAGAAGGTGTCCTCGCTCTTTCTTCAAGGTCGAGCAGGATACTCTTTGCAAGTTCTCGATCAAAATCATGAAACCGAAAGAAACCTTGATTTTTTTTTCTCGCTCGCAAAAGACCTGGAGCAAGACCAGCAGCTTGAGTTGCTGCTTCTATGACAAGTGTTCCGGAACCACACATTGGATCCAACAAAGACTCGCCCACCTGCCATCCTGTAATTCCAAGAACTCCAGCAGCTAACACCTCCGACAAAGGTGCCTCAACCCTTCCTTGACGCCAACCACGCTGATGCAAGGACTGACCAGCAGCATCACGAAAAAGTGTCGCTGTCTCTCCAGAAAGATGAAGTGAAAGCCGGAGACTCGCACCATGCAGCTGCACATTAGGCCGGCGACCATGCACCGCTCGCACACCATCTACAACTGCATCTTTGACAACTTGAGACGCATACAGAGAGTGGTCTATGAATGTATCGTGGACACGGGCATCAACGCGAAGTGTTTGGTTTGGCCGTAAATGCTTTGCCCAATCCACGCTGGATATCGATGAATACAGTGACTCCGGTGAACTCACTGCAAAACGACCAAGCGGCTCGAGAATCCGAATAGCTACCCGAGACTCTAATACCGCCCTGTAAAGCGTTTCGGTTGATCCAGAAAACTCGATTGTTCGACGCCCTATTCTCAAGTCTGTAGCACCAAGTGATACCAACTCTCGTGCTAACAACCACTCAAGACCATCGAGAGTTCTTGCTGTCAAACGTGGCGGCACATCCGGCCCACAGGACAGCAGCGGCCGTGGAGCTGCGGGCACGTCTGGGAAAGGAGATTCCATTGTGTCTGCCAAAACTCTCGTTAACGCTTATCGATTAATAGATGCTGCCCCTGCCACAAACCGATCCTGCATTGCTTGGATCTTCATCGGCTCACTCTTCAATCCCTCCATCGCACGCACACACGCCTCAGCTGCCGGAAGTGTGGTGATACAAGGAACCCCATAAAGAACGCTTGCTGCTCGAATTCTTCCCTCGTCGGTACGAGCCCCCTTACCACGTGGCGTGTTGAAAATTAATTGAACACGACCATCAATTAAATGGTCTATCAGATTTGGGTGTCCTTCCTGCAATTTCTTCACCGTCTCGACTTTAATGCCGGATTGGCTAATTGCTTCTGCGGTACCCGACGTCGCCATCAATTCAAAACCCAGACCCACCAGTCGTTGAGCTAGCTTGACCATTGATCTTTTTGCCGACTGACTTGCGACGCTCAGAAAAATCCTTCCAGCTTCAGGAAGCACTGTCCCTGCGGCCAACTGCCCCTTCGCAAAGGCCAGACTGAAGTTATCACTCACTCCCATCACTTCACCAGTGCTTCGCATCTCTGGACCAAGTGCGATATCTACACCTGCAAACTTTACAAACGGAAAAACACTTTCTTTGACACTTACGTGTGATGGAACAGGATCTGCAACGACACCTTGTTCAGCAAGACTTTCTCCCGCCATGACCTTTACGGCAATCTTTGCAATCGGCACGCCTGTCGCTTTCGCAACAAATGGAACCGTTCGACTCGCACGCGGATTGACTTCAATAACGTAGAGGGCATCTTCATCTCCTTCACGCTTCACAGCAAACTGCACATTCATCAGGCCTATAACTCCAAGACTCCGTGCCAAGCCCGAAGCAGCCTTCTTGATTTCTGACACAGTCTGATCACTGAGGTTATGGGGAGGGATACAGCACGCCGAATCACCGGAATGCACACCCGCTTCCTCAATGTGCTCCATAACTCCAGCCACAATGACATCCGTACCATCACAGATACAATCCACATCGACTTCTGTCGCGTCCTCAAGAAAACGATCGATTAATACTGGCTGCCCCTGAGCAACGACAAACGCTTCCGCCACAAATCGCTCAAACTGCGCCTGGTCATAACAAATCTCCATCGCACGGCCACCCAGAACAAAACTGGGCCGAACCAAAGAAGGATAGCCTATTCTCGCAACTTCCTTACGTGCTTGTTCAGGAGTACGGCAGATTCCACTGGCAGGCTGCTTGAGATGCAATCGATCGAGTAACTCACGAAACTTTTCACGATCTTCTGCCTCCTCGATCGTATCGACACTTGTTCCAATAATCGGCAGTCCTGCAGCAGCGAGTGCTCTCGCCAAGTTAAGCGGAGTCTGCCCACCAAGCTGCACGATAACACCATCCGGATCAATCCGGTCTGCGATATTAAGAACGTCTTCACTGGTTAGGGGCTCAAAAAACAACAGATCACTCGTGTCGTAATCAGTACTTACCGTCTCGGGGTTCGAATTCACCATGACACTCTCGATGCCTAATTCACGGAGTGCGAAACTGGCATGACAACAGCAGTAATCAAACTCAATGCCTTGGCCGATTCTGTTCGGCCCACCACCGAGTATCATGATTCTTTTTACGCCGTCTGCCTTCGGTGGTGTTTCGTCCTCGGACTCCCATGTTGAATAGTAGTAGGGGGTCTCAGCCTCGAACTCAGCGGCACAGGTATCAACAGACTTAAATGTAGCGACAATCCCACGAGATTTCCTATCGTCACGCACATCAAGTTCGACTTCACCCAAGAGATTCGCCAACTGCCTATCTGAAAACCCGGCCTGCTTGGCTTGCCGCAGTGTCTTATCATCAATATTTTTGAGGCTGCCGGCTTCTCGTACATGATTTTCCAATTCCACAATCTGCAACAACTGGTCAAGGAACCACCGATCAATGCCGGTCAACGTATACAGTTCCTCAACACTTAATCCGGACAACAGCGCATAACGCAGAAACCAAACTCGATCCGGGTCCGGCCTCGCAACACGGGCACGAATATCATCTATAGATGGCTGAGTTGGTGTACCCCAGAGATCTTTACCATCACAGCCAAAACCAAATGAGCCAACCTCAAGCCCCCGAAGTGACTTTTGGAACGCTTCTTTGAAGGTTCTCCCGATTGCCATTGTTTCGCCAACGCTTTTCATCTGAGTTGAGAGCTTGCTATCAGCCTCTGGGAATTTCTCAAAAGCAAAACGAGGTACCTTTACAACGACGTAGTCAATTGATGGCTCAAAACAAGCTTTTGTTTTCTTTGTAATGTCATTTGCCAACTCATGCAGCCGCCAGCCGACCGCAAGTTTGGCTGCTATTTTGGCTATTGGAAAACCAGTTGCTTTACTGGCAAGCGCCGACGAACGACTAACTCTTGGATTCATCTCAATAACAATCATGCGACCGGTATCAGGGTGAACCGCAAACTGAATATTTGATCCCCCTGTCTCAACTCCAATCGCCCGAATAACTGCAAAACTTGCATCTCTCATTAATTGATACTGGCGATCAGTCAGAGTCATTGCGGGAGCAACAGTAATTGAATCACCGGTGTGCACACCACACGGGTCAAAGTTCTCGATCGAGCAGATGACAACGGCATTGTCATCTGCATCGCGCATGACCTCCATCTCGTATTCTTTCCACCCAAGAATGGACTCTTCGACAAGAACTTCGCTCACTGGTGAAAGATCAAGGCCACGCTGAACCTTTTGGTCGAACTCTTCTCGATTGTATGCGATACCGGAGCCAGACCCACCTAATGTAAAACTTGGACGTATGACGGCAGGTAAACCCACCTCCGAAAGCATTCCGCGGGCTTCTGCAAGCGACTTCACAAGCCGACCACGACAAGTATCCAAGCCAATTTTTTCCATTGTTGCCTTGAATTTCTCTCTGTCTTCTCCTCGCTGAATCGCCTCCGCCCGAGCGCCGATCATCTCAACGCCATATTTTTCAAGAACACCATGGTGATCAAGATCCATGGCAAGATTTAATGCTGTTTGACCTCCTAGTGTTGGGAGGACCGCATCGGGTTTTTCTACAGCAATAACTTTTTCCAACATCTGCCAAGTCAGCGGTTCGATATATGTTCGATCCGCTGTCCCGGGATCAGTCATGATGGTAGCTGGATTTGAATTGACGAGGACAACGCGGTAACCATCATCTCTCAGAGACTTACAGGCTTGCGTGCCTGAATAATCAAATTCACAGGCTTGTCCAATAACAATTGGTCCGGAACCGATCAATAAAATTGTGCGAAGGTCATCGCGGCGGGGCATTTGGCAGGGTCTTTTTTTCGAGTTAAAAAAACAAATCTCGTCGACTCTAGCATCCTGACCCCCATTCGTTCAATAAACGGCTACAATTCACGGAAAAGTAACACTTCATCTGCCTTAGAGGACGAAATCACCATGTCGATACCAACGCCTGCCCTCGACAAACTCTGTGAAGCACTACCTGACGAACTGAAAGATATCCGCCTCAACGTGTCGAGTGTTCTGACAGGAGAAAACCTACAGGCACCTCAGTCACTTGGCATAGCCCTGGCGTGCGGATATTTTATCCGATCAGATGACGTTATTTCGGCCATTCAAGCCGACATCAGAGAAGCACTTGGAGAAGCTAGTGCCCCGATCATTAGTGATGCAATCGCCGCCGGGGGAATCATGGCGATGAATACGGTGTATTACCGCTTTCGCCACATGATTGGAAAGGAGAGCTACTCAGCTCGGCCAGCCCGCCTTCGAATGAATCGTATGAACCAGCCAGCTACAACAAAAGCTGACTTTGAACTCATGAGCCTTGGGTGTGCTGCACTTGCCGGCTGTGAGATATGCTTAAAGAGCCATGAATCTAGTCTCCTCCAACTCAACGTGAGTGAAGATGCCTGTCATGACGCAATCCGGATTGCTGCAGTGGTCAACGCTGCAACTGTCGGAATTGTAAAAGGGTGATCAACCTAATTCACGCAGATATTCCAGCGTGTATATGCCACTGTCATGCCCATCAGAAAAGAGGATCTTGTATGCATACTGCCCAATCGGCTGCATTTCACGAATTGACAGCGATACAAGATCTGAAGACTCTAGCACTTGAAGTGGATTTCTCTCTCTTGGAATGGTTCGCTTCTCTCGACATGTAGCGCAAGGACAGGCATCGCGGAGATTCTGTGCAGAATACTCTGACTTCAGACCATCGTTCCAATCTATTGCAATGCTGCCATTGTCACAGCGGCGAATGCCTTGTGGCCGGTATTCACTCAATCAAAGCACCTTTTGCCTATTCACGGTTATCGATCACTCTCCGAGCTTTACCTTCAAAGCGAGGCAATGTGCCAACAGGAACCTCTTGGACTC
>PKCL01000369.1 GCA_002862165.1 Planctomycetaceae bacterium | reverse complement strand
CTTCCCAAGCTGGTTGTCGCCGGTTCGAACCCGGTCGCCCGCTCTCAGCCTACTCGAGCGACTAGTCTGGCCGGGCCCGTTGATGGGCTTTGCAGATACGTGGAGGGTTACAAGGCTCGGCTTGCTTCTAGAAAATTATTCAGCCACTTCAAGTCTAAATAGTCAACTGGGTCAGTTAGCTATCGGTATCATTACATGATCGACAGTGCCGATGGTCATACTGTAAATGCTGACCATCGGTGAGGGGATGATGCCTCGGTAGTTTTCCTCGATGTTTTATTCTCTGTAAAAACAGCCCGTTACTGAACATTATTGATATTGTGAACGAAGTGTCTGAGTCTATGTATTTGATAACAGGCTATTGTGTAGACACACTGCTACGCCTCTGAAATAGAGTGGCTAGTGGCGTGCTCGGATGAGTCAAAACCCTTCGTTTTGTCTTCGAAATGTATTCAGGCAATATTTTATTCGGTCTTGCTCTTGCCAGAGGTGTTGCGTCACGAAGTTTTTGATTTTGTGGGTGATCCTACGCTGCTGACTCGACATGTATAGTATTTTGCAGCAGTACTCTATGTCCTTCACAAACCAAAGGTCCCCCAAAGGGATTGGGAAGATGCAATATAATACCGATGAAGATAATACCGATGAGGAATGGCAGTTAAGCCATATGCGATTACATGGTGATAGAGCCGAGATGCAACCTGCCGAGATGGACGCGCATTATATTTGTGATTCATGTGGTGAAGAGATAGTCGTTCCAGTCGATGTCACCGAGGGGTTGCACCAGGACTACGTTGAAGACTGTCCAGTGTGCTGTAATCCGATGGTGCTTCACGTGGATATAGCAGAAGACGGCCAGCTTTTTATCAAGAGTGAACACGAATAGTTAGGCCGCTTGCTGCCAAGGGGTTACGGCTGATTTGCGGTGTTCCCATGGCGGTGTTGGGGTCGGTTCTGACCAGAGCCCTTTGCCAGATTTTTGAGCATCTTGTTGATCGTTTATGTAAGAGCTTGTTGATTGTGGATCTACCCATGCAGCTCCGCCAGCGATCATCGCGCGGGCGACATCTTTTCCGCCAACAGAAATTCTGCACGTTACAAACCCATTTGAATTGCTCCCAGTTTCAATAATGGCAAGTGACTTTCCGAATACGAGATCAGCAAGTATATTTCGAGACTCCCGCCCATAAGGTTGGCTCAGTTCGGGCGCATCAATATCTGAAACCTGAACTTTTTGCTGTTGTCCAGCTGCATCAAGGCATGTGATTGTGTCGCCATCTGTGACACCGGTGCATCGCCACCAAGCAACTGTTGCAGCAGGTGTAGTAACCGGCACAGGTGCTTGTATCTGGGGGGTGCTTACAGTCTGAGCCGGCATTGGAGTTTTTCGAGGAGCATTGTGGTGATGAGGGTGTGCTGCCAATGTGCCACCTGATTCAGGCGGGATTGTAATGGCCATGGCATTTGGCTGAGGATTGCTTGCATCAACTGCAATTGTTGCCCAGTTCCCTGACGGTGGTGGTGGGGTTGTTTGAGCTGGTGTAGGTTGTGGTGTGAATGTATGGGGTGTTGGAGGTGTTGGTTTTGCTTCCTCAGGAGGTAAAGGAATACTTGGCCGCCAAGAAGAAGGCGGGGTAGGAACAGCTTTTTGAGCTCTTGGTGAGGATCGTGTAATCGGTGGAGCTGCGGCCCACTGAGAGGGAAACGTACTCGTTGGTGGTGTGATTGGTTTGCCAGCAAGAACGGGAGCAGCAGGCGGAAATCGGAAGGGCTGGGGTTGATACCTTGTAACTCGCGGCACTGGAACCACAGCTCCAGGTCCTGAAACTGTCTGAACGGTAAACCACCATGGACGACGTACAACAGGAGGAGGGGGAATGTATCCGGGAGCCTGTATTCGATTCACCGGTACTGGCCTGACTACCGGAGCAACAAACACCTGTTGGGCGATACCGTTTACACTCACAAGCCAGCATCCGACGAAAGCACACCAGGTACGAAACCTGCTGATGACTATGAAGACAGCATTATGGGTTACAGCATGCGTTAACATTGGTGTCGTGATAAGTTTCAGGGAAAAACGTTGTGGACTCAAGTGCCGGCTCTATCCGTTTCTTTTATTTCGGCTCAACAGGGCCAATTCAGCCGTAAAATTGTTTGAATCTTGTCTCTCTTACCAAAAGTAGCCTGCCGTCGTGCTTAGTCAGTGTTCCCATGTATCCTGTTTTGAGGCTAGTCGTGCCCGCTGCAATATTCTGAAATAAGTTCTGATGAGAAGGGTGGTTGTATGGCTCAAAAAGCATCGGAATCTTGGCAGAGAAGGTCGGGGTCCAGATATCAAAAGGTCCAGGATCGAATTTTTTTAGTGATTCTTTTCGTGTTGGTAGGGTCAATTCCTGGGCTTGCCAGTGAAAAAGAAAAAGCTCCAAGGAAATCGTACTCTGTTGTGATGGAGCATGATTGGCATTCACTTATTCATAGAGCGCGTTCGGCAGACCTACGAGTCTTCGAGAGCAATCATCTGGTACTGATTACAGATCGAGCGTCTCGTGCCGGTGATGCTTTAGAAGGTTTGCCAGAAATTTTTGATGAGGCTGTCGGAATCTGGGCGAAGCATTACAGGATCCCACTGTCGGCTGTTTCAAAATGGAAAGTCTTTGGCTGTCTGGTGGTTGATCGAGAGCGATTTAGAAAAGCTGGTCTATTACCAGATGCAATCCCAGACTTTACGAACGGTTATTGTGAGCACTACAGATTCTGGTTCACTGAGCAATCGAATCCAGCTTATCGACGACACCTTCTATTGCATGAAGGTGTCCATGCATTTACGGCTACTCTCCTGAATCTGAATACACCTACTTGGTACACTGAGGGCATAGCTGAATGGTTGGCGACGCATCGCTTGGTCGAGGGGCGGCCGCAGCTCCAGCATACGCCGATCCCATTCACGCCAGAGGATGTTGAGCAACTTGGGCGAATCGAGATGATCAGGCGGCTGCGGCAGTCGGCCGAGGCCCCCAGCCTCGAACAGGTCTTTGCACTCAAGCCCACGCTTCATGGTACGGTCGGTTCCTATGCCTCGGCTTGGTCGGTGGTAGCCTTTTTGGCAAGGCACCCTCGATATCAAGAGGCCTTTGCGGTTACTGAACAGCAGCCACTTGATACAGCCTTCATGCATCGATTGACCTCACATCCTGGATGGAATGGTGCCGCTGCCAGCCGTGACTTTGATGCCTTCACCGCAGACCTCGACTATGGGTTTGATTACAGTCGTATGAGAATCAACTGGTCACCGGGTCGCCGATTACCAGCTGCTGGGGCCACGACCAAGGTAAGTGCTGCGCTTGGCTGGCAGAACAGTGGCTGGCAACTGGAGACGGGCCGGCATTATCAGCTGCGGGCATTGGGTCGCTGCCGGGTTGGCCAGCTACAGCGAGCAGATGGCCTGCTTGATCTGGAGAGCACTGCAGAGGGTATTTCAATCGACTGGTATCGTGGTCTGCCACTGGGACGTTTACTCATCGCCCAGTGGGATGGAAAACCAGATTCAGGTGGTCGTCCCAAGTTCAAGGTACTTGCTGAAGGGGGAGAGACGACCTTCACGGCGGTCAGCGACAGCCCAATGTTTTTGAAGGTTAATAATCGGCCGGGCAATCTCTCACGAAGTGACGGTCAGCTTATTGTGAACATTGGCAGAAAGGGCGATTCATTTCCAAGCCGATGAGGCTTGTGTGCCTTCATAAGGTGAGCTCAAACGTCAATTCGTTTCGGCCGTTCGCAGACACAGGGACGGTGAGCGTGCTCCCGGTGTTGTAGCGGGTTGATAAGGTTTCAGCCGGAAACTTACTAGTCACATGCACCTCTGGCATGGTGGACGTAAGAGAATCCATCTTGATGGCTGCGATTAAAAGTAGTGGTATTGGAAGTAGTGATCTTTCTCAGGTTTCCAGTGGCCGGGTCATTTCGACCGGCACTACCCACTCGTCGTACTGGTCAGCGGTGAGCAGGCCGAGGGAGACGGCTGCTTCTTTCAAGCTTGAGCCATCTGCGTGGGCCTTCTTGGCAATCTTTGCAGCGTTCTCATAACCGATGTGGGTGTTCAGCGCTGTTACCAACATAAGTGAGTCATCAAGGTGATGCTGGATGCGTGCCAGATTGGGCACGATGCCCGTTGCACAATGCAACCGCATTGAATCACAACCATCGGCAATTAGATCAGCACTTTCTAACACGTTGTGAATCATCACTGGCTTGTAGACATTGAGCTGAAAGTTTCCTTGGCTGCCGGCGAAGGCAACCGTGGCATCATTACCAAAGACTTGTGCGCAGACCATGGTCAGGGCTTCGCACTGTGTGGGGTTCACCTTGCCCGGCATGATTGAACTGCCCGGTTCATTTTCTGGAATCGTAATTTCTCCGATGCCACACCGCGGTCCACTAGCCAGCCAGCGGATGTCATTGGAAATCTTAAGGAGGGCCATTGCCAGCCCCCGCTCCGCAGCGCTCACTTCCATCAATGCATCGTGGGCTGCCAGAGCAGCAAACTTGTTGGCCGCAGAGACGAAAGGGTGCCCCGTTTCCTTGGCAATGAAGACCGCGGCCATATCACCAAACTTCTCATGGGCATTGAGACCAGTACCGACGGCGGTGCCACCGATGGCTAGTTCATAGAGGCCAGGGAGAGCTCGTTCGAGGCCTGCCAGGCGGTCGTCGAGCTGGGACCGCCAGCTGGAAATTTCCTGTCCGAGGGTGATTGGCGTAGCATCCTGCAGGTGAGTCCGACCAATCTTTACGACGTCTGCATACTGTTTCTCAAGTTCGGCAAACGTGTCTCGTAACTGCCTGACGGCTGGCAGGAGCCTATCGTGAATGACCTCGACGGCAGCAATGTGCATGGCCGTGGGAAAGGTGTCGTTCGATGACTGGCCACGATTGACGTCATCGTTCGGGTGCACGGGCTGTTTTGAGCCCATCTCGCCACCAGCCAGTTCAATGGCCCGGTTTGAGATCACTTCGTTGGCGTTCATGTTTGATTGTGTGCCACTGCCGGTTTGAAAGACCACTAGCGGGAAGTGGTCATCAAGAGTCCCGGCGATCACCTCGTCAGCTGCCCGAGTGATCAACTCCACCTTGTCCGCTGCTAGCTGTCCCAATTCGCCGTTGGCCAACGCTGCTGATTTTTTCAGAATGCCGAGTGCTTGCTTGACTGCTCGTCCCCACTGGAAGCGATCGACACCGATTTTGAAATTATCGCGTGAGCGTTCAGTTTGAGCTCCCCAGTAACAATTCGATGGTACCTCGACTCGTCCCATGCTGTCAGATTCTATTCGGAATGACTCTCGCGATGTCGACACAGTAAAGACCTTTCAGGCAAAGCAATTTGGAGTAGAACTTCTCAAATTGTTAGAGGAGCAGCCCATGTTTGCAACCCGTGCGCGTGGCGTCTTCAAAAGGATCGGTCAAGCGCCTACATATTAGCGGATGACGGAAGGCTTCTCGTCTGTTATCTCGGCTGTCTGGATTTCTGAAGGACCACCAAGGGCAACAGCAATCCAACCATCCCAACTCACTGCTTGTAAGGCAGTCATGTTTTGGAGTCGAGGGTGATCAGTAATTCTTTTCGGCACTATGGGTAGCGGACGTTCTTTCGGAAAAATTTTCCCAAAAATCGTTCTTAATGCAAATTCAATCCGTCCTCTATGCCCAGGTCCACTAATGCGAATAGGTCCTTCTCTCTGAAGGAAAACAGTATTGCCGACGCCAACTGGCTTGTATGTCACACTCCCAATGACGTCATACCAGTTTCGACGCCCGCTCTCGAGGGCGTCTATAGCGACCTTTACTTCGACAAGGCCTTTATCAAAATCAACCCGTAGTGGTTCAACTTCTTCGAATGTTACGGCGACACCTTCTGGAAGATCTTCTGGGATCTCAGGCTCTAATCCTAATTGTTGTTGCACACGGATGAATAAGTTTTCAAGTGAAAGACGTTCGCCATTAATGCCGAGCCGATCGAATGTATTGTTAACAGTCGATTCATGAACCTCGTAGCCAAAGAGTGTTTCGTTCGGCTCACGGGGTCTGGGAGTATGGGCAGCGAGTTGCGTGTCTGCACTGAGTCGTAGTCGAAGGGTGGCCCTGTCTTCCGTGGTCTCCATGAAAGGAGTTGGGCTGAGCCCTAAGCGTATTAGTGGCTGCCAAAAAGATTCATCGATTTGATTTGAGAGTGCCGTAAATTTTTCTTCTGATTCTCGGTCAGTCTCACGACATGATTGCCAGATGATTTTTTGAGCAACCTCTCGATTTGCCGCTGGCAAACTGTCTGCATGTTGGTTGCGAGCAAGAGTTCTGAGCAGTGAGCCCATCAGTGGCACAGAATCAAAGCTCGTCGAGACGTTCATGAGACGTGCTCGATTGGAGGCCGACGCCACTGATCGACCCACGACCAACCCCTCGTAAGAAAGTTTGATAGGTTTTCTAACAGTAAATTGTCCAGATCCTCGTGACGTGAGTGCTATCGGTCCAGTTTCTGTTATTGCATAGGTCGAAACCCGCCCCTCTACGGTCAGATCAAAGCAGATTTCATCGGTATCTGGCGTAAGGTCAATAGAAGTTGTTTGCTTTACTTCGCGTCGACCACGAACGGGTTTCCCAAGAATGATTTCACGTACTGATTCAGTGCGGCTTGGCGACTCCGGCATGAGTTTTGTAAGAAATTCTTCACTACAAGCAATTCGAACATTTGGTGCGGCGTAGTAATGAATAATCGCTTGCCGCAGAATTTGGAATTGTGAAGGACTCAATGACTCCGTTGTTTTGAGAGCCTGTTGAACGGCGAAGGCGTTCCCTGCAGTTGCGTCTGTTTCGAAGTCTTCGAGTAACCTGAGTAGGGTGGATATTTTATCCAATCCATGTTTCTCGGTAGCTGTTGTTTCAGAAAGTCCGTTAGATAGAAGCGCAGCTGCGTGCCAGGTTTTCATGCGACGTTTCACTGCAAAGGCTGTTCGGCGAATCTGCGTCGCATGGTCTAGGTCAGCAAGAGAATCAGCTAGCGACATTCCATCTTGGAAGCACTGCTCTAATGAGTTAATTACGGATATGACATTTGGGTCGTGAGGACCACGTGTTGCCATAATTTGAGAAACAGTCGATACGGTCTGGTCAGCCCATTTACGGATGTCGTTATAAGACGCTGGCCGCGGAGAGCTGTCCGCGGCCAGTTCATCAAGTTGTCGCAAGAGTTCTTTTGGCGGTGGCCATGCCGTTAGCGGAGATGTCGCTGTTGTAAGTGTCGTTGTTTCAAATCGTTTGATGTTCTGACCGAGACGATCTCGCAATCGCTCTCCGGGCCGCAGTCGTTCAATAATTCGCTTTATTGGTGGCTCTGAGGACGGCTCAGAAGTTGTTGTCGTTTCTTCATTAATTAAAGGAGCAGAAGCGGGTGATGGTGCGTTCGGAGGTGGTTGTATCGCCGTTGCTTTCCGTTCTGCAGCTAACCGTTTTACGATTCTTTCACGAGGAGTTTCGGGCGGTGATGAAGGCGTTCTCTGGGTGGTGGTAATAGCCTCAGTCCAATCGCCTTCATCGAGATTAACCCATGACTTATCGGATACTAATTGTTGGTCGGTAAACTCTTTCAGTTTACTGGCTATAGGGTTTCCAGCCTGTTCGAGTTGCAGCGGAGGAGATGGTGCTGTGTCTGTATGTGGTCGAGCGTAACGAGGTGACAGCCGAACATCAGGAGCATTTTTCCACCGCTTTGGTTGGGAGAGTCGCGTAATCGATTTTATCGCTTCTGCTGAAACTGGCCGAAGCTCTTTGTTCCTGTCCTTGGAATACGATGATAAATTTTTATTTGGTAGGGAGGAATCAATTGTGGTGGGCAGAGATTTTTTTCTGGCCGGTGTAACTTCAGGCGGTTGTTCGAATGTTCGTGTTAATAAGCTTTGTACGGGAACCTGCGGTGTCGTTCTTCGAAGTGCGAGAGCTGCCGCTCGGAGGCCTTTATCTGTTCGCTTACTTTCTGTTGCCTTAGATCGTACGTCAGAAGAACGAGGTGATTCGGTATTCTCGGCTGTGACTTCTTCTAAATTATTTGTTTGAGTTTGTGTGCGTAGAACAAGTGCTCTCAATGAGTCCGGTGAGACAACATCTGTTTTGGCACCTACGTGTCCTTGTGTTTCTGCTGTTACTGAAGAAGTAAGGTCGGCGGCCCTCTCTGTTGATGGATGGGACGGCTTTGTTTTCAGTAGCAAAGTGTTCGCCGATTGGGGTAAAGGATTTTGCTTTGTATCATCATCTTGTGAAGTTGATAGATCAGTACGAAGATTGTCAGTGGCACCAATTTTCTCTCCTGAAGTCTTTTGGACTTCTGTGTTTGCTACAGTTGGGCGTGCTACAGCTTGGGATGCAAAAGACTCCGCGTTCTGCTTGGGATCTGCTTTTGCCACATTCTCTATGCGAGCGTGCTCATGTGGTTCATCGATAGCTGCAGTTGATCCGAGCCAGGTGGACGATTGAATGCGGCTACTGAGATCGAGTTGTCGTTCGACCTCTCAGCATAATTTTTAAGAGAGACCATGTCTGTTGGGGTTAGCATTTTTGCTGACGGTAATCCATCGATAACGGAAGTTTTTTCAGTTGAATCAAGAAGATGATGGCCGAACGTGCTACGTAAAGCCGTGGCTAGTTCATTTGGCAAATTACTGAAATCGGTGGGCGGTTGGCTGTAACGTTGTGTGGGAAGAGAGTCTGGTGAGACATTTAATGCTGTTTCGGGGAGGGAAGTGTCAATCGGTACGGATTCTTCTGGAA
>PKCL01000088.1 GCA_002862165.1 Planctomycetaceae bacterium | reverse complement strand
ATCCACCTGATCTAGGTGCCGCTGCCGTCACGACCGTGATTCTCGGAGCAATGAGCTATCGAAATGGCAAGGTCTATCACTTCGATGCTGAGCGAGGCCGCTATACAGACGGCAATCCTGCATGGGCAGATCGATGGGAGGCTCTTTCAAAACATCGCGGACAGCCAAAACATGTCCCGGGATGGCAAGCAGGAGAGACGGGCAGCGAGCTTAAACCAAAGCCCTATCAATCATTGGCGGGCCCATGGATTGATGGTAAAGATCCAGCGAGTGCGTAGCCTAATGGAAACTAGTTGGAACGAAAAGTTCTGACATCGCGATGCTTTCAATAAAGACGTGGTCTGCGTACAGGCCACGTCTTTGCTATTTCGTTCTACTGATTACCTGCAGTGACATGCTTCTGTTGGCGAACAATCGAAACGGCACGGATGTCACCAAACGCTTTTCCTCGAATATGCTCTGGCTGTATGTGCACCGTATAGTCACCAGGCTCTCCAAGAAACACATGACCGTTGTGTACCCATTCAAAATTCTGAAAGTGTCCTGTCTCTTTGATAACGCACGCCGTTGAGTCCAGTTCATTTCCTTTTTTAAGGAAAATAATCCTGCCCTGACTTCCCCCTTGGCCATGACCACACCCCTGAAGAATCGCGACTGAATACCATCCCGCCTCCTGAATCTGACACTGCCACACTGCAGTATCGCTTTGGTTGACCCAAAAGCCCACAGTATTTTTAAAAGGCTGTGGCTCATAACGCAGTTTTTCACCAACGGTACGTGCGTCGCAGGCCCGTAGAAACAGTGCACCATCTGATGAAGGCTCGATTGCTGTTTGCTCAGAAATCAGAAGCGGCGCTGTATCAAACCTTATCAGGAGATCTGCACCCTCTGGCACCGCTTCAGTCCATTGCAAACGCCACAATTCCGGCTCTGGCTGGACTTTGACTTTGACTTCCGGGTGCCCAATACATTCAACAGACGCAATCGCTGCATAGAACCGTGGAAAAACTACGTACTTCTGTGACCTACCACGTCTCGTTGGAGTCAATATGATCTGCGAGCCCGTCCTTACAGCCATAGACACACCGTCAAAGCCATGTTGGCTGATGTCCAAGGCTTGTTGTTCTTCTGAAATATTTTGGAAAGCAGAACACTTTTCACCCAGCCCGCATCCCAAAAGTATTCCCACCAAGACAACTATTCTCAAAAGCATGACCAGACCCTTCTACACACAAGAAGATACTTCAATTTATGCCCACACCACGTATCACCGAACCACTCGTGCGCCAGCACCAGCAATGACCTTCTCAACTTCCTTTCGGGTTGCCATCGAGGTATCACCAGGAGTTGTTGACGCCAATGCCCCATGAGCGGCTCCATAATTAACCGCTTCTTGTGGATCATTGAATTCAAGAAAGCCAAAGGCCAAGCCACTCGCAAAACTGTCACCCCCACCAACTCGATCAAGAATTTCTAACTCTGGAAACTTCTGGCTATCATACATTTTACCTTCGTGCCAAAGTATCGCCGACCAATCATTACGAGTTGCTGTCAGGACTCGACGCAAGGTGGTTGCAGCGACTTGAAAGTTTGGGAATTCCGCGACGGCCTGCTGAATCATTTGCTTGAAAGCACCTGTCTCAATTTCACTGATCGACTCATCAACACCCTCGACAGTGAATCCGAGCGAAGCTGTAAAATCCTCTTCATTCCCGATCATGACATCAACATGCTGCGCAATTTCGCGGTTGACTTCACGAGCCTTTTCATGCCCACCAATACTTTTCCAGAGACTTGGACGATAATTCAAATCATACGAGACAATAGTTCCATATTTTTTTGCTGCTGTGACAGCTTCGATAGTCAAAGCTGCTGTCGTCTCGGAGAGCGCTGCAAAAATACCGCCTGTATGAAACCAACGGGAACCGATCTTGCCAAATATCTGATCCCAGTCGACATCTCCGGGCTTTAGCTGACTTGCAGCAGTATTGCCTCTGTCTGGGTTACCCACAGCACCACGTATTCCATGTCCCCGCTCCGTGAAATTAAGGCCATTCCGAACGGTTCGTCCCATTCCATCATCATCTCGCCACACAACATAGTCCGTGCAAACTCCACCCTGCATAATACAATCCTCGATAAGGTGGCCAACCTCATTGTCCACAAATGCAGAGACAACTGCCGTGCGTAGATTAAAGCATTTCTTCAATCCGCGGGTCACGTTGTATTCACCGCCACCCTCCCATGCATGAAATTCCCTCGAGGTTCGTATACGGCCTTCTCCTGGATCAAGTCGTAGCATGACTTCACCCAATGACACTGCGTCAAAACCACACTCCTCACGAGATTTCAGCTGTAACGCCATTTCTACTCCTCTTTGTGATCAACTAACAGAAATATTTTTTAATACTTGCTTTTCAAACCGCTGTGTACCAGCTTCGGTAGCAATCTCATTCAACGCATCTACCTCAGCCTCCGAAAAGAGGAGACCACCAGCTTCTTCACTACGCGCTGCAAATTGAGCCTCCAACTGTCCCGGCAGAAGGCACGAATTATTGCCATGGCCAAGAATATCTTCGACAACCACTTTTACGTTTTCCATTTGCGACCTATTTTTGGCAAATAGTCCAGCTGACAATGCCTCTGGATGTAACACCTGAAAAAAGAAGTTACAGCCCTGTTTCTCACCATCTACATGCTGCCTACTTCGAATCGTCGGTACTGAACCACCGATAAAAGCTGCGATGACCTCATTCATTAATGCCAACCCGTACCCCTTATGGGCACCAAACGGCATGAGTGATACCGCAGCATGTGGATCAGTCGTTGGATTGCCGTCTTTATCAACAGCTGCATTTGGAGGAAGCTGCTTTCCCTCTCTCTGAAATTGCTGCACTCTTCCCATTGCGATGACTGACGTTGCCCAGTCAATCACAATTGGGAAACCGACTGCATCGGTAGTTGGAAAACCCCACGAATGCGGATTGGTACCGAGAGTCGGAAATATTCCTCCAAACGGAACAACCTCAGCGAGCGATGCCGTGCAATTGGTTACAGCGATGTAGCCCCGCTTTGCAGCCTCCATGACGTAACCACCGCCCCACAGATAGTGAAATGCGTTGTCGACCGATACCGTGCCCGAGCCATGTATTTCTGCAAGCTCAATACAGCGTTCGATTGCTTCCCAGGCAACAGCCTGTCCAAGCTTTTTTTTGCCATCCCAGACTTCTGCTGCATCAAACCTTGTGTCCAACCGTTGTACAGATACCCCGGGCACACATCCCCCAACACTCGACCCAAAAAGGTCATCGAGGTGGATTGCCTTAATTGCATTATGGGTCCGAATACCATGTTTCGTAGCTGCCGTCGCAAGCCGTGCTGCCTGCTTTGATTCGGTGCTTGTAAATCCGCGATTTGCATATGCGGCACAGACAACTCGCTCATGCTCCTCGACAGGAACAACATAAAACAACTCTGCCATTTCACCTTCTTTCATCCTTGTAAGGCTCGTCTCACCAAATGAAATTACCCCACAACATTCTGGACAGCAACCTCTGGATTAACCTGCGCAAGCGGTGGTTCGCCCCGCATTGCTTGAACAAGATTTGTCACAGCAGCAACTGCCTGCCGCTGAACACTTTCAAGAGTACGTGAACCAATATGCGGAGTCACCAAGCAATTTGGCAACTTTGTAAGTGGATGATCTGCGGCTGGTGGTTCTTCATCAAGCACATCAGTCCCATAACCGCGCAACGCACCAGACTGCAGGGCTTTGGCAACATCATTCGTATTTACTATCTCTCCACGCGCGCAGTTCAATATCACTGCATCATCCTTCAAAAGTTTAATTGTCTCATTACGAATAAGTTCACGAGTATCCGGTGTCAGATTTGTATGAAGTGAAAGATAGTCAACCCGGGGAAAGAGATCGTGGAAGTCATCAACTCGTTCGATCTGGTGCTCGCCGGCAAAGGATTCATCCCAATAAACGTCATATCCGATTACGGTCATACCAAAGGCCTTTGCACGCTTGGCAACCTCTTTTCCGATACGTCCCATACCGAAAACACCTATTGTTTTCCCAGCAATCTCACGGCCTGTTTTTCGCTTCCAGCCACCTTGCCGAGTTGAATCAGCATGAAACAGCAGATGCTTCTCGATTGCCAGAAGTAACAAAAAAGTATGCTCTGCTACCGTTGTATGATTCACACCCGGAGTGAAAAGTAACGGCAGGCCCATTTCTGTGGCTGCATCAACGTCAATTTTATCCACACCGATACCATACTTACTCAGCACCTTTAAACGGGGACACGCCCGTTCAAGTACAGCTCGTGTGATGACGTCATCGCCGCAAATATAACCATCAATTGCACCCACCGCTGTCAGCGTATCTGCCTCAGACAGTGGCCCACGTGCTTTGATAATTTGCCACCCCGTATCAGCCAGCATCTGATGGTGTCTGCCAGGGGTGTCTTGAAATGAGGTTGTCGTAACGAGAATGTGGGGTTTCATTTTTTTAACTACTAGACATTTTGAACTACCAGGCGTTTTTAACTACCAGGCATTGCATTAGAAATGCGACTATAACGGAAACTAATCCTTATTTGAATAAGTAAGCAGCGGACCCCTACACAGAGGGCACACTCTCTCGGAAGTGCTCCGTGAGCAAAGTCGGTTTCATGCCGTCCCACTCAAATACTTTGCAGTCGAAAGAATCGTATTTACCAAGACCGCTCACGCCATGCCGTAGCAACCAATACACGCTACCCTCGGCTATTGGGAATTTATAAAACTCTTTGGCTCGCACAGCAGGAACTGAGGTTTTTATCCACGCCCAATAATTTATATGAGATTCAAACTGAATATCCGGTTCTTCCTTACACCAATACCGATACTCATTTTCTGTAAGACAACAGCACCGGAGCAAAGCATCGTGAAGAGATTCATTCAGGGCTAAATTATCACATGCAAGAATTCCGACGGGGTTTGTGGTGATGACAACAGCGGGCATTTTTGCTTGCCACCGATTGACGCCCACAAGCAGTTCATCAAGACAAGCTAGCCAACTCCCAATATGATGTTCGAGTAGTTGCAGTTCAGCAACACGAGCCTTCTCAGTCGGTTCAATGCGTTGCCTGGGAAGTTTTTGCTTCGGCCGAGCTTTTTGTCGCTCAGTTGCTACAAATCGATGGAGTCGTGCGAGCCATTTGCTAGGCTCACGCTGCTCGTCACACTGTTCTGTCTCAGCCCAATCTCTTTTGTCTTCAGGCATTTTTGGAGCGTCCCAACTTTTTCTGGATTACGACTGTTGGGTCTTCTGGCCACGCATGCTTTGGATATCGATGCTTCATCTCTTTTCTCACCGACGGATAGGTATGCAACCAGAAACCCATGAGATCATCCGTTCGCTGCTGTGGCTTATTGTTTGGCCCAAGAAGCTGGAGCGTGAGAGTGACTTCTCCATCAACAAGACCTGGCATTTTCACGACTCCAAAGAGTTCCTGAATACGAATCCGTACTTCTGGCTGCTTGCCTATGGCATATTCGATTTTATATTTTTTTCCATTGTGCGGCATGCAGTGAACTGGCACTAGCCTATTCACTGAAGCGACTCCATCATTTCCAAGCAGCGATGCAAAGAGCATCATCCAATCTGTATTCTGTATATCTTTGAATGAGCGAAATCCATCGGCATCGCTCTGCACGTGGCGAAGAAGAGATTCTGTATCGAGGACTCGATCTAGCTTTTCAGTAAGGATATCAAGGTTTCCGTGTCGCACCTGCCGAAGCCATCGTGCACGTAGGAGAAAACCTGCTGCTTCAGTCTTTTCTTCTGGTAGCACCTCCAGTGGCTTCCGAAGTGCTTGCTCGAAGAGTATATCCAGTGCTTGATTTTCGTCTGCAATAGCCTGAGGTGATTCCTCCAAGATCAGTCCATGCCATGACACCTTCCTTCTGCCTTCAAGCCGTTTTTTTGCTTGATTGAATGTCACGTCGTGAAAAACTGAGAGATGCTCTTTAAAGGAACCGTTAATCGTAAGCCACTGCGGTTCAACTGCTGAAGCAGACCGTACCGTGACTTCACGGTTCGAATCATCGATATCGATTGCAGTAAAAAACTTCTCATGCCTTACAGAACTTTGCTTGGCCAACCGTACGCCCCGTCCCCCAACCATCGTTCCACGTTCAGCAGAGCCGGCTCGGACCCGACACAGCCGGTCTGGAAACGCAGTCAGGAAAACCCGCCGGAAGGTGCTTTCACTATCCGTCGCCCGTGGGCCACTCCACTGTGAAGCGAGCTGAATATATTGCTGGGCCGCCCGGGAAACTGATTGGGCGGCACCAAGGTGTATCGGTGCTAAGACAGAAATGTTCACATCGGCACGCTCCAGGTCGAAATGCTGCATCACACGTACTTTTTCATAAAGATCTGAACGTACATGGGCCTCGACACGATCGCGTGGGCCATGTCCAGACCGACCGCCAGCCCGAAAGGGATCTCGCTCGGTGAGTAGTGCGGCTGCAAGTGATACCTCATGAAGCACCCCTGCCCGTCCACCTTCGATTAACAAACTTGCAAGTCTCGGATGGAGTGGCAAACTCGCAACATCCCTACCTCGGTCTGTCACATCATATGAAAGACCGGTGCCCTCCGTTTTTTCATGTACGCAACCAAGATCTACAAGAAGCTTGTGGGCCCTTTCCAGGAATTCGGGAGATGGTTCGTCCAGCCACGGGAACGGCCCAGCCTGGTTGATCACCTTCAACAATAAAATCACTTGTGTGAGATCTGCCCGCAGAACCTCAGGCCTTTCGAACTGTGAACGCCGCTGATGCGCAGCTTTGTTCCAGAGACGCCAACATCTGCCAGCTGCGGTTCTGCCAGCTCTTCCCGTACGCTGAGTTGCTGATGCCTGAGAAATCGCAACCGTTTGTAATTGGGGCAACCCTGTCGCTGAAGAGACATGCAGTTGTCTTGCCAACCCACTATCAATAACTGCCGTGACTCCGGGAATAGTTACTGACGTTTCTGCAATATTGGTCGCAAGAATAACTTTACGGCGGCCGTCATCCTGCAAGGCTTCATCCTGCTGCTCTGCTGGGAGGTCGCCAAAGAGTTTTACAAGCCGGTGCCCTGCGCGTTCCACATCTGCTTTAACCGCTTTCGCTGTCGCAAAGATTTCTCCAACACCTGGTAGGAAAACAAGGACGTGGCCTGATGTCTCGCGTAACGCCTTTGGTAAGGTTTGCTGAATGACATTTGGCAAATTTCTAGGTGATATCTGCGACCCAATATTTTGCACATATGTTGTTTCGACAGGATACAACCGTGCATTCGCTGTAATGACTTCTGCTCCGTCCAGAAATCGGCTGAGGCCACCCGCATCAAGCGTCGCACTCATTATGACTATTGATAAGTCTGGTCGTCCTGCCTCTCGGAGCCGCTTCAGCAGGCCCAAGAGGAGATCCATATCGAGTGAACGCTCATGAAATTCATCCAGAACGACACACGTAACACCAGACAAAGTAGGGTCTGTGACAAGTTGGCGAAGTAGAACACCCGTTGTTTGCACGCAGAGTGTTGTCGCCTGCGACACGCGTGAATCGAACCGGACCCGATACCCGACCTCTTCGCCGAGTCGACACCCGCGCATGACTGCAATCTGCCGTGCAATGGCTCGCGCAGCAAACCGCCGCGGCTGCACCAAAACGACAGTTCCCCTCCCGAGAAGGGAGTCGTGCATGGCTGCCGGGACAAGTAGTGTTTTTCCCGAACCCGGGGGTGCACACACGACTACCGGACCTGACTGGGATGCAGCTACTACCTCCTGAAGTACACCTGCGACAGGCAGATTATTAGGAAAGGCTTCGACATCTGTGCATTTGTTCATGGTGCCAGCAAATGAATAAAATTTGAAAGCGGACGCCGGCGGCGAGTTTGCTATAACTACATTATGAGTACTGCAACAATGAAACCGACCCCAATTGTACGACGTACAATTGAAGACTTCCCGAAATTTGATCTAGAGCAATTACTTGGGACAGTATTTGAACCCATACAAGGTTGCCGAGTGGCGATCCTAATTGATCTTGCTGATACCAGCCAGATGCGGGATTTTGCATTTTTGCAGAATCCTGAACTCTCCGTACAGCGGAAAGCTTATGAGGTTTTTTATCAGGGCTTGGAGCAAGGCCTCGCAGAAAAGCTTGGTGTCACTGGTGGCGAGATGTTCGCCTATCAAGAGACTGGCGGTAGTAACCTGGATCTACCTGATGAAGCAGTTGACTCATCCGGCACAGCCATCTCATTAAAGGACTCGGTTTACACGAAATATGATCTTATTCTGTGTATTTCAACTTTTTCGGCAACTGCTCCACTTACGGCCTTCGCTAAAGAATTTGGCTTTCGCGGAGCAACACTTCATGGTCTCAACGACATTATTCTTGCCACAGGACTTGCTGTTGACTATCGAGATGTCAGTCAAGAAGCCGAGAAGATGCGACTTGCGTTGACAAATGCAGATTTATTTGAAATTGATTTCGAACTGAATGACGTGAGATACCAATTGACCATTCAGTGCGGCGGCCAAGACGCGCAGAAGAGTCAGGGCCTTTGCCTTGGGAGAACTCCCGATATCGCAAACCTGCCAGCTGGAGAAGTCTATTTCGTCCCCACAGGTGCGTCTGGCAAATTTCCGATGAAATTTGATGACGGTACCCTTGCAATTATGGATGTTTCCGGTGGGCGCATCACCACAGCGACTTTGATTGCTGGAGATGCTGATCTGATAGAGGCATTTAATCACAAGTTGAAAATAGATCCTGTGACCGGTGAAATCGGTGAGTTGGGATTCGCAACACAAGATCTTCCTGTTTCCGGCAGGGACATCCAAGATGAAAAGGTTTTAGGAACACTTCATGTAGCCACTGGCCGGAGTGATCATCTCGGTGGACAT
>PKCL01000108.1 GCA_002862165.1 Planctomycetaceae bacterium | reverse complement strand
TGTTGACAACGCTATCTCGGCTTGTCTGGATAGCCCGTACGATTGCAGTCCGGCGGAGATCTTCTGCGCGCACAAAACGGGGGAGTGCTACAAGGGCAACGAAAGTCGCTAAGAGCAGGCAGCCCCGCGTATACACCATGAGAAGATCCCGGACAAAAGTGGCCACTGGCGGCTACGTTTCCGGCCGCCCTTCAAATCATTCCTCGACGATTCACGTGAATCGGGTTTGGCTGCATCTTCCGGAGCCCTATACCTTGCCAATGGAGGGGCTTTCATGAGACTGCCGTGCCGGCTGGGTGAAATGTAACGGTGGCCGAAAAAACCTCAAGAGTTACGCGTGGTCGAACTGTCTGAATCAACGCGTTTGTCCGACTGTTTTGTTTCGGACTGCTTTGGGAGGAGAAAAGGTAAGAATTGTAAAACAAGGAAAAGTAGTAGCGTTGTCAGGATTGCATACGGCCAGATCGAAGCGAGCCGTTCGCCGAAACTCCATCCAGCAGCACGAGCGACTCCACCAACAAGTGTTGCCACGAAAACAAGAAAAAGCCCAGCCATAATGATACCGCAGCCGAGTGATGCCATTGTTCCACGGAAGGTTCCAAGTTCACTAAACTCTTCCTGATGGAGATCGATTCCTCTTCCTCGTTTGACACTCCGTGGAATAGTCTCTGCCAGTTCAATGGTGCGGGCAGCATCAGGCCACGTGGCTGGAGGAATTAATTTTTCTGATGAAATTTCGCTCGTGCCACCAGTAGTTTGAAGAAGTCTTGCAAGAAGCACATGAGCTGGGTCGAAATCAGGAGTCTCTGATGGAAAGTTGAGAAGAGGGTCTACTCCCTCTAATTCAGATGTGTAGGTAACCTTCCAGGTCCCACAAGCCTCAGGTGGAATGTCAATACAGACGGTTCCGTGTTCACAGAGCAGTTGAATTGACAGTTCACTGGTTTTCCCTTTCGAAACATGCCAACGAACCGAAACCTGATCAGGTCCACTCAGCCCTACGGCGAGCGTAGCCCATCCAGCGTCACCTCCACCAAGTGCCATGAGACGCGGCGGATCACCAACGAGTACCCGGATAATATCAGCATCACGAGCAAAGTTCGCAAGAACGCTGTCCTGGTCACGAGTAGGTTGTCGACGTTCAAACTGGAGAGACTCAATGGGTCCAAGTGGACCAATCCCAGCAATTGATTGTTCTATAAGAGTTTTGAGTGATTGAATAATCGGATGCTGTCGTGCTGCGAGTGCGGGTATGACTATTGCCGTGGAGTCGGCGAGAATCATATCGAGTTCATACGCCCAGAGCATTGATAGTGAAGCAGGGTGGCCGATAAGAAGTCGTCTTCCGCCCTGAACGAGTGTTCTCACCTGCTCCGCTCGCTGCTCATTCCACCCATCCACTCCAACCAGGATGGCATCACAGAGATCTTCTTCCAAAAGGCCCTGCCATTGCTCACGGGGTTGTCGATCAATACTCGCAAGTGATGATGGCAGGTCATTTGGAGCGTCGTAAGCAGGGCTGAGGGTATGCCCAGCCTCTACCGCGGCAGTAGCAATTGCTAGAATCTGTTCATCGCATCCGAGGAGTCCAATTTTCATCTGCGGCTTAGGCTTTACGATATAGTTGTGTTGAAGGCATTATTTTCATCGTGACAAAAAGCATGATTAAGATAGCACGTCCAATGAAAAGAATCTCTTGAGAAATAATATCGTAGACTGACGGGAAGGGGATGCCGAATGCTGGCTGAAATTATCGCTATTGGGGATGAACTTACGAGTGGCCAACGTCTTGATACCAATAGTCAATGGCTTTCTCGTGAACTTGGGCTCCTTGGTATACCTGTCCGGTATCATACGACTACATGTGACACTCTGGAGGCTGGGGTAGATGCATTCAGGATTGCTGCTCGTCGAGTACAGGTGGTGGTAGCGACAGGTGGTCTTGGTCCAACTGCTGATGATCTGACCCGAGACGTATTGGCAGAATTATCAGGAAAGCAGCTCATCTTGTCAGAGCAGGCGTTGGAAGTAATAGCCTCTCGGTTTTCGGTGCGGCATGCTGTGATGCCAGAGAGTAATCGCCGGCAGGCATTGTTTCCTGAGGGCAGTTGTCCAATACAGAATCCGGACGGAACGGCTCCTGGAATCGTTGTTTCATTGCCAGCATCAGAAGGATGGGGCGATGGTCATGGATGTGTTGTGTATGTCCTCCCTGGAGTGCCGGCGGAAATGCGCCGCATGTGGGATGAAACAGTATCAGATGAGTTGAAGAAAGGAAAAGCCAGCAAGAAAGTGCTTCGGCATCGGCGGCTCAAATGCTTTGGTGCAGGGGAGAGCGCGATTGAAGAAATGTTGCCTGGACTCATTGAACGAGGACATGATCCAACGGTTGGGATTACTGCGCACGAGGCTACTATCACTTTACGCATTTCAGCTTGGGCAGATAATCTGGAGGCTTGTAAAAAAAAGATCATAGCAACAGAACATATGATTCGTGAGAAGCTTGGCCAACTGGTGTACGGTGAAGAAGACGATGAAGTTGAAGACGCGGCAGCTTCAGCAATCATCGCGGCATCAGCAAGTCTCGCGAGTATCGAAACTGGCACCGCAGGCAGGGTTGCAGCTCTCTTCGCCCAGGCGGCTGATAGACGGCAAACTGGAAGCCAGCCATTTTTTTGTGGAGGATTGGTGCTTCCTGACCTGCCGGGTGACAAGCCTCAACTTATTGAAGCAGCAAAAGATGTCGCGAGAAGCCATAATGCATCTATTGGACTGGCCGTAGGCCCCGTGCGACCAATAGGAACACGTCAGGCGGTTGATGTTATCGTTGTGAAAGATGATTCTGTAATGGCCATAGAACATATCTTAGGTGGTGGTGGTATCGCTATGTCACGGGCTGCAAAATCGGCAATTGATCAGGTACGGCAGATGCTGCTTTAGGGGAAATCCTAGGAGGAAAGGAAGTACGCTACGCAATGACAGGAAAGTCCTCAACCGTTGGTACCAGTCGACGAACAGTTATTATTTTTTCCGGCTTTGTAGTCCTTGTTGCACTTATTGTGTGGCCTACATTTCTTGGCCGAATTCGATATGCCCAAACTAGAGCCGAGTTGCGGGCCATTCGTGATGCGGCAATGGTTGCAGAGCTATCGTCAGTCGGAAAACTTTTCACGACGCTGGCCCGTGTAATTGGTCCGTCAGTTGTCAATGTGACGGGCGTGCGACGTGTTCAGACATTAGTCGATGAAATTGCCGCCTTGAGGGGCGGGCTTCCAGGTGGACTTGTTGACGAATCCGTTGGGTCAGGGTTGATTATTTCTACAGATGGTTATCTCGCAACTAATTATCATGTTGTATCTCAAAGCGAGGCGATCGAAGTTCGCTTAGCCGACAAACGAGTTTTTTCAGCACAACTCGTTGGTGCTGATGCAGCAACTGATCTCGCCGTATTAAAAATTTCAGCGGATAATCTGCCAGTTGCAGATTGGGGTGACAGCGAGACGCTGGAGGTCGGGGAAATGGTATGGGCGATCGGGAATCCATATGGTTTAGATCGTACGCTTACCTACGGAATAGTCAGTGGTATGGGAAGGCGTGGTGTTGTTGGAAACCCGTATGAAGAATTTCTACAAACGGACGCATCAATTAATCCAGGGAATTCTGGGGGTCCGCTGGTTGATGTGCATGGGCGGGTTATGGGTATTACAACCGCGATCGTGGGTAGAAGTTTCCGGGGGATAGGTTTTGCAATCCCGAGCACGACTGCCCGTCGTATCTGTGAAGAAATTCGTCAGCATGGACACGTTGAGCGAGGTCATGTTGGTCTTCGTCTGCATGAAAGACCAGCTGGAGGTGTTTCTATTACTGCGGTGGCTAAACAATCACCGGCAGCTCTAGCGGGTTTGCAACCCGGAGACGTCATTACACATATCGATGGCGAATATATTGATAGCCCTGCTACGCTCGTGCTAATGCTTACACGACTGCCAATTGGAAACGAGGTGATGGCAACAGTTCTTCGTGAAGACGAAGTGATGCATGTTCCTGTTCGGATTGGCAGACGTCCAAAAGAATAGGATGGCTTGAATCCGGTCGCTTGATTGGTTGTGTTAGCCTAGCGTGGTGAGAGAAGAGCTTTGATGTTTTGGTAAAGGGAGATTCGAAGATGTTTCGATTGTACACGTGCATTTTTTTGGCGGCTATTGCGCAGGGTGTCGCGTTAGGTTCTGACAGGCCAAACATAATTGTATTGATGGCTGACGATCTAGGCTGGAATCACATTGGTGTAGAGGGGTCTACTTGTGGGACTGCTCCAGCTGTCTATGAGACCCCGCACATAGCAAAACTTGCGAGTCATGGAGTGAGTTTCCCGTTTGCGTATGCACAGCCAAACTGTGCTCCGACACGAGCAGCGATGCTCAGCGGACAGTACCCACCGCGAATTCATAATGATGTTTATATTGTCGGCAACCTCAATAGGTTTGGTCGGGGTGGTATTACGAAAGAAGAAGCACAATTCAAAGGTCCACAACAACATGAAGATGTCGGCGCAGAAGCCGTGACAATCGCTGAAGCACTGAAAAAAAATGGATATGCAACCGGTCATATCGGGAAGTATCATGTTGGAGGGCACAATGGCCCCGAAACGCTTCCTGAGAATTCTGGGTTTGATGTCAATATTGGTGGTTTTTCGCAAGGACATCAGCCGACCTGCTTTGCCTCGCAGGATGAAGGAAAGTGGGGATTTAAAAATCTTGGTCGAAAAGATTTTGATAGGTGGGCGAATCCTTACAGTTCAGCGTATCTCGAAAAACGAGGCCTGCCTGATTCTTTATTGAACACACCAAAGCATGTGAGTGATGCATTTGGTGATGCAATGGTGCAGACAATTCAGGATTTTGCAAACGGTAAAGAACCGTTTTATATGCAGCTTTTTACCTATGCTGTTCACGGTCCTGTTCGGGCTCGCCCCGACCTTCTTAAGGCAGCATCAGGACGAACAGAGAAAAAGGGATTAGCTCAATACCTTGGTTTCATTGCGGGTGTTGATGAAAACGTCGGGCGGCTTCTATCAGTTCTTGATGATCCTAATTTAGATGGTGATACAACGGACTCTATTCTGGAAAATACTCTGATACTCTTCACCTCAGATAATGGTGGAACTCACACTGATAATCTGCCACTACGCGGTGAAAAAGGAATGTTTGCAGAAGGCGGTATCCGAGTTCCGTTGATTGCGTACTGGAAGGGCCATGTGCCGGCAGGTGGAATCAGTCAACGCATGGTGCACGCGGTGGACTATTACCCAACCTGTCTGCAGGCTGCAGGAGCGAAGTGGACGCCGTCTGAAAAAGTACATCCCCTCGACGGGCAATCTTTTTTTGATGAGCTTCTCCAGCCCGGTGTCGATGCCGACCGCAGTCCGATCTTTTATTTGTTTCCAGGCTACCTCGATCGTCGTGCTCAGCCAAGTGCATGGGTACTTGATGAAATTGGAGCCGATCGGTTTAAGGCAAGTTTTGATTACGAAAAAAATAAATGGTCACTCTACAACTTAAGCGATGACATTGGAGAGGAAAAAAATCTAGCAGGTGTAAATAAGAAAGTTTTGTCGACGCTTGCAAAAAGACTCGATGACTGGCTTATACAAGACAGTCCGACATGGCAGCCAAAGTATCCAATTCGAAAAGAGGATGGTGCTTCGGCAGGCAGGCCACCTCAACCGTAACGTGAAGCCAAGAAGGGTCCTTCATCACTTCTCACAATGCCAGGAGACGTCGTGTGTTTTCAGTAAATAATAGTTGGAATTTTTATGCTCCGATGGTCCTCAGGAGAGCCGGAGTCACTGTATTAGTTTTGACAGTGTTTCAATGTGTCTGCTTCAGAGCGGGGGCTGAGGACTCCATCGTCTCATTGCCACGCGGGGAACGCTTCAAGGATCTCATTCCTTTCCATCCTGCAAGCCAATTTATTATTGGTGCCACTTTTAATTATCCGCATCTCGGGACGCCGGCTGAGAAAATATTTGAAAGCGAATTTGAAGTTTTTACCCCTGGGAATGCTTTTAAGCAGACGGCAGTGCATCCAAGACCGGGAGTCTGGGGCTGGAAAAAAGCAGATGCTTTGGTTGAGTATGCCAAAGAGCATGGCTATACGATGAGGTTGCATGCACCTATGAGTCCACAATGTTCGGCCTGGGCAGAGGAAGATGACCGGACTGCAAAAGAGCTTTTGCAGAACCTCGAGGAGTATGTTGCTGAGCTATGCGGTCGATACAAGAATGAGCAGCATGTGCGCTGGATCGATGTGGTCAATGAGACAGTGACTCGAGATGGTGAGTGGTTCGGGCCGAAGCCGGGTGTTGGAAAATGGCAGAATCCCTGGACACAAATCGGATTTGACAAGGATCATCCCCTTCATCCGCCGCTCTATATCAAACGGACTTTTGAAATTGCGAATAAACATGCTCCGGATAAGAAATTGCTCTTTAATCAGCATGGCGGTATGGAGAAGCCGATGTGGGACAAAGCAAAAAATACAATCAATTACTTACAAGAATCTGATGTAGGAATTGCCGGTGTTGGTTGGCAGGCACATGTTTCTGCGGGGTGGGAAAACGTTCCTGGGAATATGCAAAGTCTTGACGGGCTCATACGGTGGACTCATGCCCGTAATCTTGAATTTCATGTGACTGAAAACACCGTGTGGATGGATGACCCTCGGACAGGAAGTCAAAAAGCACAAGCAGCAACATTTCGGGCAATTGTAAAGAAGCTTGCTGAACACAGTAAGCGTGGTGTTGTTGTGTGGAATGTCTGGCAGCTTTGTGATAGCAACATCCAGCGGCCGCAGAAGAAAGGCACGATGTTCAGTGAATCCTTTCAGCCAAAGCAATCATACTATGCAGTACAGGATGTCCTTCGGAGATACTCTGCGTTGGAAAAAGAGTGATTAGAAATGTAGGTTTAAAATGACTTATTTGCGGCCAGCCATACGGTGATTCCAGTTATATGGATAAGACAGAGGCAAATCTCGAGATTCTTGTGAATTAAATAATAGGAATCCCGTAAAAATTTGCGTCGCCGGAGTTGAACACTAGGATTAAACAGTTCCAAGCGTCAGATAGTGTTGTGTAGCAGGCTATCGATGTGTGGAAAACGATCCTCGTATGAGTGCATGACTCGTTGTCTAAGTGTGCTAGAGAACCATTGGCTGGAGAAGCACTAGGTCGTTTATTACTTTCGATATTGAAAGGTTTTGGAGATTGCATGGGGTGCCGAACGAAGCAGCTATTGAGTTTGAATTCGGTGCGGATTTTCGTAGGCGCGGTCCTTGTAATGGTTGCAAGTGTTTTTGGCTGCTCAAAACAGGATCACGACCAAATTTCTTCCAATGCGATGCAAGCCAGCACGAAGATGTCTCGTGTGGAGCTTATCTCTATCATCCAAAAAGACGTCGTTCATACAACAAGTCAGCCAGCAACAGTCCATCCCTTTTTCCAGGCCGACATTATCTCAAAAATATCTGGGTACGTCGAAGATGTTTTTGTCGACATCGGGGATGTCGTGAAAGCAGGTCAGCCGCTCTGCAAATTAACGGTGCCGGAAATTGAGAAACAGCGCGAGCAGATTCATGCCAGACAACAACGGCTTCAAGCAGAGGTTAAAAGATCTGAGGCAAGTGTCAATGTAGCGCTTGCGCAAGTTCGGGCATCTGAGGCGGAAGCAGAGGAGGCTGCGGCTAATATAAATCAGGTTGTTGCAAGATTGATTGCTAATAAAGCAGATTTAAAACGAGTCGTGGGTCTTGTCGAAAGGCAGGCGGTGACCATCGCAATGCTCGATGAAGCCCAGGCAACTAATGATGTTTCTGAAGCGGCAAAAGTGTCAGCTGAAGCAGCATTGCGATCGTCGCAAGCAAAAAAAGAGATCGCACTTGCGGAGCGGGACGCCGCTGAAGCAGAAGTAGCTACAGCGAGAGCAAGGCACGCTGAGTCGATCAAGGAAGGTGAAGAAGTTGATACAATGCTTCAGTACACCACCTTGCGAGCACCTTTCGATGGTGTCATTACAACACGATCGGTTGATCCGGGAGATTTTGTGACGGGGGCTTCCCAGGGGCATGGTCTTCTTCGGCGGCCACTTTTTCATGTTGATCAGCAGAGCCGGTTGCGTATTCGTGTTGCAATTCCAGAACGCGATGCATCTGAAGTTGACGCTGGTGACCCCGCTGTAATCCGGCTCGATGCATTACCAAACGCTCCTATTGAAGCAGTGGTGACACGGGCGGCCCAACGGCTGGACCCTTCAACACGAACTATGCTGGCGGAAATAGATGTCGATAATGTTTCCGGTCAACTTCTTCCAGGCATGTTTGGGTGTGCAACCATTACCGTGACAACCAGTAAAGATGCAATCGTTCTTCCAGCATCGGCACTCCGTACAGATAATGTAGGAGAGCCTTATGTGTTCCTGCTTGATAAAGAAAACCAAATTATAAAGCAGATTGTCATTGTCGGTGCTGATGATGGCCATGAAATCGAGGTGATCTCTGGTCTCTCAGGAACAGAAAAAGTTGTTGATGCTTTTGTAGGGTCAATTGAAGAGGGTCAAGTCGTTGAGGTTGTTCGGAACGAATAACAACGTTTCGAAGGAGTAAGGCACATACGCTATGTTTTTGATCCGCTGGGCACTACAGAACAGTTTCGTCGTTTTGGCGATCACACTCGGTCTTGTGTTTCTTGGTGCGGCTGTCGTACCGGGAATTCCAACTGATGTTCTGCCAGATTTTAAGACACCGGTAGTTGTTAGTTTTTTTTCCTATCCGGGCCTGCCGACGCTCGATATGGAAAAAAGTGTTACCTCTCGTGTGGAGCGTGCACTTACGCTAGCAGGGAAACTTGATAAGCAGGAGTCTCGCACCTTACCTGGTGCAAGTGTTCTAAAAATAACATTTCAGCCAGGGACTGATGCATCCTCGGCAATGAATGACATTGTTAATCTTGAGGCAAGTGATATGTTTCATTTGCCACCGGG
>PKCL01000028.1 GCA_002862165.1 Planctomycetaceae bacterium | reverse complement strand
CACCCTCGAGTTCTTTATGACCCCCCGTTGTTCCAAGAAGAGCCGCTAGATGTCCACCTGCGCTTGCGCCTGCTGCAATCACACAATCTGGACTGTATCCATATGTGTGTGCATTGGATCGAAGCCAACGGATAGCACCTTTACAGTCATGTAATTGAGCAGGCCATTTTGCGACATCGACTAATCGATAATTGATGCTTGCAACCGTATAGCCGAAATTAGAAAGCCACGTCACAAAACATTTCTCTTTAGTGCCACCCTTCCAACCACCACCGTGAATCCACACGATAAGAGGTGAGCCATCTGGTTTTTCTGGAAGATACAGATCAAGCAAAAGTGGCTTGCCTTCGACTTCTGCGTACTGAATATTTTTAATCTGACTACCAGAAAGCACGACTTCAGGAACAACCTTCCCCGATGCTGAAATCTGCTGCTTTGTAAATTCATCAAAAATAGGCTCAGCCATAGCCAAGAGACTAAGCAGAAGAAATAACGCTATTACTTTCATCAAAGTATTTGAGTCCCTTTGCATAACTGATCTGACTTCTGAAATTTGAGATGAGCCTTGCGATAGTATAAAACTGGGTAGGGATTTATACATGGACAATTTGGCACATGGCTGGAAAATCCATCAACAGGGTTTACACAGCAAAGCAGAGCAGGAATATCAACGGGAGTTGAACGATCCAACGGCACCACTCCAAAGAAAGGCATTGGCGTGGTGTTATCTGGGAATTCTCTACTATGACCTTGGCAAGTACTCACAGTCTCTGACTGCCTATAACACGGCCATTCAGATGTACCCACAGTTTCCTGTTGCACTGAGTAACCGCGCAAACACACTCAGTGCCCTCAATCGTATTGATGAAGCCATAGCCAGCTGTGAAGCAGCTATCGAGCTCAAACCAGAGTACTCAACGGCGTGGACCAATTTGGGGACTATTCGAACCACATGTGGGCAACTCGATGCAGCAATAGCATGTTTTGAAAAATCATTATCTTTTTTATCTACCGATAACGAGCCAGCTCATCGCAACCTCGGTGCTGCTCTGACCTATCAAGGGCGTTTTCAAGATGCCCTGAGGCATACCGAAAGGGCAATTCAAATAAACCCTGCTTCTGCAGAGTCTCACCGGAACCACGCGACGCTCACACTCCTCCATGAAGATTTTGAACACGGCTGGACAGAATATGAGTGGCGTTTTCAATGCTCCGATATGAAATTGCCGACGTACCCCTTTCCCAAATTTAAAGGCGGCTCACTCAGCGGCAAGTCATTATTACTGCATGCCGAACAGGGACTCGGGGACTCCATTCACTTTATTCGCTACGCACAACTTGCAGCCCGTGCTGGTGCCAGAGTTCTTTTTCACTGCCCACCTGCATTGTGCAAGCTCTTTAATCACCTTCCATTTATTGACAAGATCATTCCGATGACATCAGCGGCACCGAGGTGTGATTTTTATTTACCGCTTATGAGTGCACCACTCATTTTCCAAACTCGTATGGAAAGTATTCCGAATGAAATACCGTACATCACACCCGACCCTACACTCGTTCAACAGTGGAAGGCTTGGCTTTCTCAACAAACGGGTCGTCTCAAGGTCGGTATTGTCTGGCAAGGTAATCCCGATCATCTTGCTGATTGGCAACGTTCTCTGCCATTTCACGTGCTAGAGGAATTAGCACACGACGACATTACCTTTATCCCACTCCAGGTCGGTCACGGGCGAGAACAACTTGACGGTGGAACAGCACTAAACATTGCTGATCCGGGTGAACAAATTGATTGTGATTCTGGTCCTTTCATGGATACCGCCGCCATTATCAGCCAGCTCGATCTTGTTATCGGAAGTGACACAGCTGTTATTCATTTAGCGGGGGCTCTCCATGTGCCCACGTGGGTCGCTCTTTCAGTTGCACCTGACTGGCGCTGGATGCTGAATCGTGATGACTCACCATGGTATCCGTCCATGAGGCTTTTTCGACAGCATCAATGTGGTGATTGGTCAGATGTTACTCAGTCAATGCGCGATCTGTTGAAAATAATACAACCACGCAAATGCTAAAGTGCTATCTTCATGAAGGAGTAAAATATTACTCGTCAATATTACTTAGCGATATTAATCTTCAACCAGTTCAATAAGTTGCGGGACCTGCTTCTTCCAATCCCAATCAGCCATGGCTTGAGCTGATTCCTGACCACATCGATGAGCATCTTTACGACCACGATAGATTCGTTCAAGTATTTCAAGAATCTCATCCACTGATGACTCTCCCCAGCCGTCTACTCCATCCTGTTGGTTGAGTGGCTCAACTGATTGTTGATGATCAAGCCGATAACACGGGACACGTTCAAGAACGTCGAGATGACCCGTATTCGAGGAAAGGATCGTTGGTATGCCAGTTGCCAGTGCTTCCATCGCTACGAGGTTGGTTCCTGCTTCACATCGATTTGGAAACAGTGCAACGTCTGCCTCGCGAAGGACCTGCCCCATGGAAGAATTTGGAATCACAGGCAACTCGTACACCGCGTCTTTCGATATCCCCATGCGGTCGATCCAACTCATAAGATCGAGCGTAGAATCATTTCGCCAAACAGGTTGCTCGCTAAGAATAGTCGAACGTTCAATTGAGTGCGCAGTTTCCGGCCAAGGGTTTCCCCAACAGGTCATGAGTAACGCATCTGGGTGTGACAGATGAAACTGTCGAAACGCCTCGAGTACCAAATCCTGACCTTTGCGAAACTCAAGCTTTCCACCAGAAAAGATGACAAACCGATCTCGAAAATAGTCATTTCGCGGACCGGGACAAAACACAGTGGTATCAACCCCCTGTGTCCACGTATGAACATTGTCAACGCCTGAACGCCTCAGGTGATCAGCACACCATGTGCTTCCAGCAAGTATCTTATTTTGAAGACAGGCATGCTCGAGAGCATTTGGTGCCAACTTTGTATTCTCAGTAAAGATGAAACCAAAGTTTTTTGGTGATTTGAGATTTGTATTTAAGCACGTTGTTAAATCGGGCGAGAGTGCATGAAGAATTGGAAAGTCTGTTTGAAATTGTGCTGATACATACTGTTTGAGCTGTTCTCGATAGTGTCGGTGCTGGTTGAGGACTGGCTGGATAAGCCGCTTCTCAAATGTATTGACATGGAGTTCTGGCACTTCAGAGTTATGGAGAAGCACTGGTTGACGGAGCCCACTTCTGGCGAACTCAAGTGACACTCTTAGGCCGAGCACACCGTAACCAAAATGACTACCAGGATGCCAACCGATTCCAAGTGGCGGACTCATCTATTGCCACTCCAGAAAGCGTTTCATGTGATTACGTAATTACCAATGTGCCGTCGTGTTTTTGCAATTGCACTGTAAACAATACTCGTCCCGACTGACCCGGCACCCGAGCACGTGCAAAGAAAACTGCTGGCAGGTTGAATCGTCAGGCTGCTTATCATTACTAGTCTATCACAATGATTTTTCCAAACATTACTGAGTGGAACTCAAACTGATAGAAAAGCTCATCTGGTGCATCCTCTGGTACTACCCATTGATGCTCACCAAAGAAGTTGGATTTATTTTAAATGAAATATTCCCCGAATAGTTGAGGCTACCCATTTTGAAGGGCTTCCTCAACAGTGTGTTACGACGTGTCAAACCCGTACTTTTCAAAATCTTGTTTTGCAGTCTTTTATGGCTCAACAGGCTTATAAAAATTCAAGCCAACTCCGGAATCTGACTCTATAAAGGAGGTGGCGAAAAGAGACATCAACTCGTTGCAAGAAAAACATCATGGATATGAACGTATCGAATTAGGTCATCAGCCCTGTGACAACATGCCTTCATTACTCAACTGGAACTAAAGGAGTCGTGTTTTCGATATATCACGTAATCTGCCTGAAACCTTGTTTTTTTTAAAACCATTCGTAGGCTGAAAGCAGACAGAAGAACGGAATGGTAGGATTGAATGAATCACTTCTCGCTTCGAGGCACTTTGTACAACCCGTCAGCCTCAACAGCCCGTCAGAAACCGTTGGAAAAACGACATGTCAGTAACGATTGATCCGCGATACCCTTCGATCGAAGACCTTCGTCAAAAGGCAAAACGTCGGATGCCAAAGTTTGCATTCGAATATCTCGAAGGTGGCTGTAACAGTGAGATCAACCTCGCTCGCAACACAGCTGAAATTCGCGAAGTTCGATTACAACCAAAGTACATTGGTGAATATGATGGTGCCGACCTTTCCGTTGAGTTATTCGGTGTGAAATATGATGCACCCTTCGGCATGGCACCCATTGGCCTGCAAGGGCTGATGTGGCCAAAGGCGTGTGAACTGCTCGCTGCAGCGGCACATGAACAAAACATTCCATTCTGCCTCTCAACTGTAAGTACATCAAGCATTGAGAACGTTGCCAAAATTACAGACGGCCGTGCCTGGTTTCAGCTCTACCACCCAGCCGAAGAAGACCTTCGAGACAAACTCGTTGCACGCGCAGCAGACGCCGGATTTCCTGTGCTTGTCCTTCTTGCTGATACACCAACTTTTGGCTACCGACCAAAAGAAATAAAGAATGGTTTGTCCATTCCTCCACGGATGACGCTTAGCAATATCGTTCAAATGATGCAAAGGCCTTCATGGTGCGCGCAGCAACTTATCGCTGGCAAACCAGAGTTCGCATCGCTGAAGCCGTATATACCAAAGGGACTGAACATGAAGCACCTTGGCTTGTTCATGAATAAAACATTTCAAGGAAGACTCACAGAAGACCGGATTAAAAAATTACGAGATCTCTGGAAAGGCAAACTCGTCGTAAAAGGTATTGTGACAGAAGAAGATGCAGAGAAAGTCTTATCGATTGGCGTTGATGGGATCATTTCATCAAATCATGGCGGACGGCAGCTTGACGCTGGTCAGTCAACGATTCGGCCAATGGCAAAACTGGCACAACAGTTTGGGAACAAGATGACCGTCATGCTTGATTCAGGCATTCGAAATGGATCAGATGTTGCATGCGTCCTAGCAAGCGGCGCACAGTTCACGTTCCTTGGACGTACCTTCATGTACGGTGTCGGTGCGATGGGCAAACAAGGTGGCGTCCAGGCAATTACGATTCTGAAACGACAACTTCAACAGGTCATGGAACAGGTTGCCTGTAAGACGGTAGCGGACTTTCCACAGCATCTCATCAGAGAATAATTGCGACGTCAAAATGCTGGCGCTTGAAGTACAGGCCGTGGCACGTTGGTGTGCCTGGCTGCCACTCGCTGCATCATGGCAGCGCAAGATTATTCTTTCAGCACCATATCGATGCACATGACAGCAGAAAAAATAATCTGCCGAAGCGGATTATCCTTCGGCACTGAATCGTCGATCTCCAGCACATAGTTGTCGGCACTCGTAAAGAGTTCCTTGCCAACACCAGACCATTTTTTTGTTACGTTGGCAAACTCTGTTCCATCATTGGCTACAAACCGAAAGTTCCATCCTGTCCACGAACCTTTTACGTGACAGAGTTCTTTGCCAGTAGCACTCAATACAGTAAACGCACCGCCGATAGAGAAAAGGTGCTGCTTAAACGAGCCAATTATTTCTTTCTGTGTATCTCGAACATCAACAGTTGATAGAAAAACAGAAAAGCCACGATGAACCGAACAGACGGGTTCACCTGATGGTGTGGTGATCTCAATCTCGAATGGTGTGAATCTTTTATATTCAGTAAAGCGAAATAATTTTGTCAGCATTCCAAGTCGTGGTTCACGACAATGCAGAATGACTTGTCCAGTCTGCGGATCATAAATATCAAAATTATTTGCAGCTTTAAATAAGCCAACATGCTCTTTTACAAGAAAAAGATTGTTGTTCAGTGCAGAATGCATTGGCTGCTCCTCATTGATCTTCGAGTTCGTGCCATCCGTATAGGTTCAGTCGTTATCCAGTCAGATCCTGAGTGTTTCTTACTATTTTGTAACACGGGTGCTATTCGCCGACCAAAACTGCCCGTCATCATTCTTCAGAAAAAGGCGTAGTCTGGCATTGTTTAAAGACGTGGCACTTTTCAATGTGAACTCATTCTTCCCCTCTTTTACGTTTGGAATACGTTCCGAATGTTCCCAGTGGTCTGCAAAAGTAAGACTATCTTGCGTTCCCCAATACACCTCGAGTTCTGGAGCCTTACCGAGATGATCGATCCGGTACTCTATTTTCAATCCTTCAGGAGTAACTTCCACTGAATGAACAGTCACTTCAGAGGGAACGCTTAAAAGTGACTTTTTGTGCTCTGGTGCAAGATACGCAGGAAGGTCTTTCAAATGGTTGTCTTTTGAGAGGTCAACGCCACCTGCAGAGAGTGGCTTATGAAAGCTGAGTCCACCCGTTCGAAGAAAAAACCAACCATCGTCAGTCACTCCTCGATGCGTGTACGTCAGCCCTGTCTGCTTATCGACATCTCCACCCGACATGTGATCAAGCTGAAGGAGCTGACCATCTTCCTGTACCACCCACCCCCGATACCGCATTTCACGAGGGTATAGCCCTGTCCGCTGAACATGCGGCGGACCTGGTACTTCAACAAAACTACCAACCCAGAGTGATTTCAGCGGCTTCCCTTGGTTGTATTTATTGCCCACACCAAACAAACGCCACTCGTTTTCATCTGCCACGTAATAGTAGCTGTAGTAGGTGTCATAGATTTCTGACGGAACCACACGAAGAGCTAATACTTGTCGTTGACCTTGATGATCAGTGAGTGGATCCCAGTCACGAATCTTGACACCCGTTCCTTCATGCCCAAACCCACCAAACGTTGCCTCACGATTGCCAATCGCAAGCAGGTGAGAGAGCTGTTCAATCGGTGGTTCTTCCTGACCACGCCCGTAGGACCAGAGTGAAAAATTAAACCCTGCATTGACCGTGCCATTGGCCTGCCACGTCGGACCGTAATACCCAAATGGTGTTGTGATAGGTGCATAAAAACCAAGGTCACCAGGAACAGCATCCATCTCCATCACCCAAAGGCGAACCGACTCTTTTCCTTTTGAACTTGAAAACTTGGTATGCGCAGCTGATGGTCGCCATCGCTTTCTCAGTACAGCAGCATCTTTTACACAAGAACCACTAAGAGTCATCCAATGAAACTGAGTACCCGCTGCTGCTTTTTCACAGACAAGTCGTAGACGATGCAGGCCAGGTTCAGCCACTTGAAACGGGCATGTAAATGTCGCCCCTGGTTCTTTCCTAGAATTCACGGAGAAAGAAACGGTCTTGTTATCCATCGACATGGAAAACGTGCCACCGTCACTCTTTGCTGACATCCAAAGAGTAATGGTGCCTTCACCGGCTCCTGGAGCAAACCATACCCACTCTGCAGCATCACCTGCATCCCACTTTTCAATCCAAGCGAATGACTTTCCACTATTCAGATTTTCAAGATCAGGAACCTGACCCTGACCAGCTGCAACCAACCCACGCTCCGGAAAAAAAGATTCGTTCGGCGTCAGATACAACACACTATCACGTGTCTTCTGAAGCATGCAAAGACTGTTGGGATCATCACTACACGCCTGCCATGAAAGAGGAACCCCTATCTGGCCATCACCAACCGATGGTGGTGCCTCAGCGCACACAACAGTGGCTATGGTGAACATGATGAGGCATGCACAACATCGCTTTGTATTCATTGTGTTCCCATCACGCAGAAGAAATTACCCGAAAGAGCATTCACGGTATTGATGCAGAACTCCCCACGCCCCGTAGTCGGGCTCGATTCTAAATCTTTTTAGGACAAAAAGAAACGATGCCTGAAAAAAAGATGGGCATCAATAAGAGAACCGCCCTAGCCAATCCCATTCACAGAATCGACCCGAACGCAGCGTAGCTAACTATAAAAGCAAACTAATTGTTTAGCCCAGTGCTTTTTGACCTCACGAAGGCGGATTGGTCATTGTGGCTGGGCCGCTTTGTCATCAGCATCGACTTACTTTCCGGGAGTGAATCACACGGCTACTCTGGAGCAAAAGTGACTCTATTTTGTCGCGTTGTCTGGCCGGAAAAATTGTATCCGAGCAATGATGTCTTTTCTGAGCAATGGCCAAAAAGTTGCCACCACAGTGTTGGCAGACAACGTTTGTATTGGCAAGTTTTGTATCTATCTGCAATTGTCTTCCGCAAACTGGACAATGTTGATGAAAGCATACTTCTGTCATGCGACCGCTCTTTCCAATTCAAGGCCTATGTGACAATTGGGAACTATTATTTGTGAGATCTGGTTATCCACATCTTGTTGAATGCACATCTCCATGTCCCGTTTCAATGAATTTTTAAAAGACACTTTTCTTTTTTTCAAGCAATCAGCCTCGCCATAGAATTCATACGTTGCTGCTATGGCCGCACCGGCTTCTGCATAATGTGGATCCATTCTTTTCCTCCCTGTAACAACTCAACACTACATGAAGAACCGCATAAAAAATTCCCGAATAACACGAATTTAAAATTTTTCAAAAGAATCCGTTTGCAGGCAAAAACATGCTGCAGAACTGCCAAAATAATGCCTCGTGCGATCCCAGGATTCTTCCCATATTCTCTAAATACCCGAACAAGAGTTTTTCATGGCCATGGCTCACAAGGCTTGTGCGGCATCGACAGTCAGTAATGTCGCCATACGTTTCTGCATATACGCGGCATCAATGCAGCCATGACTTCTGGTCACGAATAGCTTGTGTCGTTCTCGACGCTTTGGAAAACCTGCATACGATTATGTATGGTCTCGAAATCAGAATTTATTGTGCAGGATGCTCAGCGAAAATTTGTTCGTATTGAACCCGCCCGTTTGCTACGGAAGACTACAGGAAGTAGGTCAGGCGAACTAAAAAAAGAAACTGCAACCGTTTTGGTCTTTGAGCCCGACGACACATCCCTGAAAAAACTCTGTAGATTTCTTCGGAAAAAAGGATTTCGTGTTCTTTCAACGCAGCGACCGGAAGGCGTAGAATTTCGGTTTAAAACATGGCCGAAACCAGATCTGCTTGTGATTAGTGCAC
>PKCL01000315.1 GCA_002862165.1 Planctomycetaceae bacterium | reverse complement strand
TCCCAGAAGATCAGTGGTTGTTTGGAGTTTTTGAATTTTGCTATCAGGCGAACATGAGTTTTTGTTGGAGGTTGAACTCGCAAAAGTAAGCCGGTCATCCGGGGTTCAAAAATCAGGAATAAACTATCTTTTTGGTTTGCTGGCGTGACAGATAGCACCGCCCTCTTTCCGAGACGTTTGATATCTGTAACGCGAGCACCATGGAGTTTGGACGCAAGAATTTTTGGCCGTGGCTGAATAGGAGATGCCCTGCGGGTGTATCTAGGAAAGTGTGTTGTCTGAATGATTTCACCTTGGAAACAGGCGATTCCGCGACACATTGTTTCAACTTCCGGTAGTTCTGGCATCGTAGGAGCTTTTGAAGCGGTGGGGATGGACTCCACTTAGGTCGAAAAACGATAGGTCGAAAAACGAGGAAGGAGGCTACAATTTATTTAATTCTGAGTATTCGCTTTGAGTATTCTTTGGGTGACGGTTAATAATAGACAATATGTGGCAAAAGGCTTTGTCCAAACATTTGGAGTTTCGAATGTCTCGTGTTCAAGCTGAATCTGTTGATCAAAAACTTTCCGCTGTGCCTGACAACTTTGGTCGTTTTGGCCGGTTTGGTGGTCGGTATGTGCCGGAAACACTCTCTGCAGCACTGAATCAACTGGAGAAAGCGTATGATGATGCGATTATTGATCCTGAATTTGTGAGTGAACTTGAAGGACTCTTTGGAGCTTTCGTCGGTCGACCGACACCCCTACTTTTCGCGGAAAGGCTTACCGAGAAGGCAGGAGGCGCCCAGATTTATTTCAAGCGTGAAGATCTCAGTCACACAGGGGCTCACAAGATTAACAACACGCTTGGTCAGGCCCTGCTAGCCATGCGAATGGGTAAGAAACGGATTATTGCCGAGACTGGAGCGGGGCAGCACGGCGTGGCGACCGCAACAGCATGTGCCCGATTTGGACTTGAGTGTATCGTTTACATGGGTGCAGAAGATGTTCGTCGCCAGTCCCCAAACGTTCGGACGATGAAATTAATGGGCGCTGAGGTTCGCCCCGTCGAAAGTGGGTCTCGTACGCTACGAGATGCAATTAATGAAGCGATGCGGGACTGGATGGCCACGGTAGAAACAACGCACTACATTATTGGATCCGTAGTTGGTCCGCATCCGTTTCCGCGTATTGTCCGTGATTTCCAATCAGTCATAGGGCGTGAGACAATAGAGTGTTGCAATAAACTATTCGGGAGACTTCCTGATACTGTGGTGGCGTGTGTAGGTGGTGGCAGCAATGCTGCTGGAATGTTCTATCCCTTTGTTGATTTCCCAGATGTTCGTCTCGTTGGAATCGAGGCAGGAGGTCGTTCGAGTAATGAAGGGGAACATGCCGCGCCACTGACGTATGGTACGCCAGGAATTCTTCACGGCAGTTTGAGTTACGTGTTGCAAGATCTCGATGGGCAGACGGCTGATGTTCATTCAGTTTCCGCAGGTCTTGATTATCCTGGAGTGGGTCCAGAGCATAGTTATTGGCGGGATTCTGGTCGGGTTGACTACACAAGTGTGACTGATTCCGCAGCGCTTGATGCCTTCGATATGGTAGCCCAGCAAGAGGGAGTTCTTCCTGCATTGGAAACATCGCACGCATTGGCGTGGGCGGTTGAGGCTGCATCAGAAATGAGCCCTGAGGAAATCCTTGTGGTCTGTATGTCGGGTCGAGGTGATAAAGATGCTGCTGAAATAGCGAGGCTGCGCGGGCAGGAATAATTCGTTGACCACGCTGTGTTGATGCGATTTGTGCGGGCAGCCTTCAAAAAGAAAAGATACATGTTGAATGAGCCACAAAGACGGTAAGAAACAAACGGGCATCGAACGCCTTGAAAATGCTTTTGCGGTATGTAAAGCCGAAGGACGGCGTGCCGTATCGCCTTTTATCACTGCCGGTGATCCAGATAGCGAAACAACAGTTGCTATTTTAAAATCAATTTCTACAGCGGGAGCAACGTGTTGCGAGCTTGGTGTGCCGTACAGTGATCCGATTGCAGATGGCGCGGTAATCCAATCCTCATACACGCGTGCCTTAAATGCTGGAATGAATTTAGAAAAAATGTTTAGTATTGTTTCTGAAATTCGTGAAGCATGTGAAATGCCCTTGCTGGCAATGGCAAGTTATTCCCTTATATTTCGAAGTGGAATTGAAGCATTCGTAAAGCGAGGTGAGTCCAGTGGTCTCGCAGGGTTCGTTGTGCCAGACTTGCCTTTAGAAGAGTCTGATGAACTTGATGAGCAGTGTCGGCGATCCGGTTTGGCTCTCGTCCGACTCGTCACGCCAACGACACCACCGGAGCGTGCTCGAGAAATTGCTAAGCGATCTACAGGGTTTCTCTACTGTGTTTCTGTCGCTGGCGTGACAGGCGAACGTACGGCCCTGCCAGATGGTCTTATTGACCGCATCAAGTGGCTGCGTAAAGAGTCAAATGTTCCAATCTTAGTTGGGTTTGGGATATCAAGTGCTGATCAAGCCAGAGAGGTTGCTACTGTGGCTGACGGTGTCATTGTCGGGTCTGCCGTTGTCCGTTGTCTCGAAGAAGCCAGAGATGTTGAAACAATGGCTAACGCTGCGGGCAGTTTTGTGCAGGAACTTGTTAAATCGTGCCAGGTTTGCTGAACCGGAGCCTGTCACTCGTGGACAAGTGCCCCCAAGACTTGAGCCGGCCATGGTGGGTCATATGTACACGTTGCGATTGGGCACCCTGCTCTTGTAAGTGCGGCTAACGCTTCTTCGATTGGTCCACGTTGAGTAGCCAAATCACACAATAAGTAATCCTCGTCGATGATCGTACTCGAAACAGTGAGATGTCCGAGTATTCTGGCTGCCTGTACAGCAGATGATGGACATTTAAGACGAATTCGCCACGCGGTGACATCCGTAAATAGTTCAGGCTTAAAACGATCTCCTGAGATCTTTCGTCCGTCCTTCATTACGATCAGGTCTGTGAAGTTCTCGGAGATATTTGCATCATTAAAAGCTGCAAGAATAATCCGCCCTGTAATCTGTGAATTTGATACAAGTTGCTCAACTATCTGATAGCCAGCAGGATCAAGACCGCTGTAAGGATTATCGAATAATAAGATCGAAGGCTCGCAGAGTAATGCTTTTGCGATAAGTAATCGCTTGCTCTGGCCAGAGGAGAGCGTGTCAATTCGGTGTCCATACAAATTTTGCAGAGCAACATCTTCAAGAGATCGAGTTACGGCATCACTTATTTGGTTTCCTCGGAGCCCGAGACTCGATGCGAATAACTCAAGGCATTCGTCAACTCGAATCATTGGCCATGTCGGTATGCTGTCGGGTACATATCCAATAACGCACTGAACCGATTGTGAGTCCGTCGTCGATCCAAGGTCAGGGAGGGAGAAAGTTCCAGAATGAATAGGCAGGAGCGTGGCAAGAGTCTCGAGGAGTGTAGTTTTCCCAGATCCTGATGGGCCAATGACTGCTACAGATTGGCCCGGATGAATCGTGTGGGTGAATTGGTCCAATGCAATGACGCCATGTCGTTGGACAGAAACTCGTTCAAGCGCAATCATTGCTCCCCTATGATTGTCGAACCATGATCCTTGAGTCGTTCGGTTGTCATATCGATCGCAACAATCAGCCCCTTTGCCTTATTCAATGTTTCTTCAAATTCTTTCTCTGGCAGGCTGTCGGCAACAATTCCGGCTCCTGATTGAATGTAAGCCTTGCCTTTGGCGAGTACAATGGTGCGAAGTGCGATACAAGTGTCCATAGTGCCACTGAAATCGATATAGCCCACAGCACCAGCATAAGGGCCCCGTTTATTTGGCTCGAGTTCATCAATGATTTCCATTGCTCGGATTTTGGGTGCACCCGATACCGTACCAGCCGGCAGGCATGCCCGAAGTGAGTCAAAGGCAGTTGTCTGAGGTTTGAGTTTGCCGCAGACATTACTGGTTATATGCATGACATGGCTGTACCGTTCAATAGCCATGACATCTGAAAGTTCAACAGAACCAACCTCTGATACGCGGCCCACATCATTGCGGCCGAGGTCAATAAGCATTACGTGTTCGGCACGTTCTTTCGGGTCTGCTAGAAGCCCAGCGGCTAATTCGGCATCTTCTTCCGGGGTGTCGCCGCGAGGACGCGTGCCTGCTAATGGTCGTACAGTGACCGTTTGATCGACGACTCGCACCATAATCTCTGGTGAACTTCCAACAAGTGTTGCGTTGGGGGTGCGGAGGCAGAACATAAAGGGACTGGGGTTCACGACACGGAGTGTCCGATAAAGTTCGAGCGGTGACGCGTCAAAGGGTACCGACAGTCGCCGGCTAAGTACGACTTGGAAAATATCACCAGCGTGAATGTAGGCAATTGCTCGATTAACAGCTTCTAAAAAATCTTGACGGCTTCGGTTCGCAGTGACATTCGTTTTTGGAGACGGTTTTAAAGAACGGATGTCATTCAGGGGTGGCCAGCCACAATTGTGGTTGAGTTTTTCAATTGTCTCGTCGACACGTTGCTTTGCTGTTTCATAAGATGCCTGAACGGCTTCAGCTGATTTGTCGGATATTTTTGCTAAAGCAACAATATCAATAGATTTCGAGACGTGGTCAAAAACTACGAGTCGATCGTAGAGTGCGAAATAGATATCAGGTAAGCCAAGGTCGTCATGGGGTATGTTCGGAAGATGCTCGGCGTAACGAATTGCATCGTAGGCTGCGTAACCAATAGCGCCACTTGTAAACGGTGGTAATTCAGTCAGGCGGGCAGGTCTAAATTCTGCCATTCGTTTTTCGAGTTCAGCTAATGGATCCGCAACCTGGATAGTTTCAGGTAGTTGTCCCTGCCTGCGAATGGTTACATCGGAGCCGTGTGCTTCGAACTGAAGAAATGGTTCAGACCCAAGAAAACTGTACCGCCCAACCTTTTCACCCCCAATGACACTCTCAAAGAGGCAGCCGTCTGATCCAGTGTCAATGCGGGCAAAAGCTGATAGTGGCGTGAGGGCGTCAGCAAAAATTCGGCGGTAGACCGGCACAAGAGTTTCTTCTTGTGCTAATTGAGAAAATTGCTCGAAGTTTGGAAAGTGATTCATGAGGCTTGCAGGGAACGTGGTTCTGCTATTTGGAACTATGGTTCAGAAGGAGTCAATGGGGAGGACCGTCTCTTCACAGCGAAAGCAGTGAAGTTAAATTAGATCATTTTCGTGCAAAAAATTCCTTAACGTCCTCGGCTTCCGTTTGCCTGCTGGAGATGAAACCGTGTCAATCTCCCTTTATAGGCTGCGTTTATTGAAAAGATGTGTGCGAGGGCAATCTGCTTTACGGGGCCATTTCAATGCAATTATAGATGAAATACGGATTTTCATAGGACGGTCGCTTATCCGTCAATGGTAATGCTCGATAGTATTTTCAGAAGTGTTAGTGTGCTTTGGTGTCAGTACAGGTACTATTATCTACAAGGGTGTCAGTAGAATTGCCTCTGCCTGAGGATGTTAGCTGATATCCTTAGCTGCAGCGCCTCTGGGGTATATAAGGAATGATGATATGCAATGTCAGCAATGCGATAAACAGGCGATGTTTCACATCACAGAGTTAGAGACAGGTAATGTCCGGGAACTTCACTTGTGTGAGGATCATGCCCGCGTGTACTTAAATCAGGCTGAAGCAGATTCACAGCAAGACGACTCCGATGACGGAAGTGGTTCTATCGGTGTTGGACAGACAGCGAAAGAATTGTCCGAAATTGACCAAAAATTTTGTGACATGTGCGGTATCACTTTTTTTGAGTTTCGGAACCAAGGAAGACTTGGCTGCCCGCACGATTACGTCCAATTTGAAGAAGAGTTGGAGCCCTTGATAGCCAACATTCACGGTGAAGTGAAACACACAGGCTGTCGCCCCAAAAGAGATAAGTCGGCAGAAGATCAATCTGTTTTGCCGGAGTCAACTGAAGAGCTCACAAGTGTCATCGGTATGAGAAAAAAAATTCGTGAGGCTGTCGAGGGTGAAGACTATGAAGTAGCTGGAACGCTACGAGATGATATTAAAAAAATTCTTCATAAATGGCATGCAGAGGAGCCTACAAAATAATGGTTCCATGTTGTCTTGTATCGGTTTGCACAAATTTCTTAGCGAGCACAAAGTGTTCCCGCCTCAAGCCCCGCGTTTGGTAGCAAGTTTTTTAAGAAAATAGAACTCAATAACATCCATGAAATTCGAAGTGTTAAAATCATCTGTTGGTGAGTGGTTGAAGGGAACCGGACCGGAATCAGACATTGTCATGAGTAGCCGTGTGCGACTTGCACGTAACCTTGCACAATATCCGTTTGTTGGTCGAGCTTCAGAGACGGAAAGAAGTGAGGTTGAAGAGTTTCTCCGTTCAAGGCTTAGCAAAACATCCGTTGGCTCGCGTCTGGAATATATGGATCTGGGTGGTCTCGAGGACCTAGATCGGCAATTTCTGGTTGAGCGACAGTTGATAAGTCGGGAGCACGCTGATGCTACCGGTGCGCGTGGCGTGGCGATTGACTCTGCGGAGCAGGTAAGCCTGATGATCAATGAGGAAGATCATCTCCGGATACAGTGCTTGCATAGCGGCCTAGATCTGCAAGCGGTGTGGGAACAGATTCGTGGTGTGGACAAAGAAATTGAGGCAGTCGTTCCCTATGCATTCCATGAACGATGGGGATATTTGACGGCATGTCCAACAAACGTAGGTACTGGAATACGTGTGAGCGTTATGCTCCATCTTCCAGCACTTGTAATCACACGACAGATCGATAAGGTTTTTCGAAGTCTGCACAAAATCTCCTTGGCTGTCAGAGGCCTTTATGGAGAGGGGTCGCAGGCGCTTGGGGACTTCTATCAGATATCGAATCAGATCACTCTTGGTCGCACGGAAAGTGAGTTGATTAATCAAGTGGCTGATGTTGTTCCCGTGCTGATTGATTATGAACGGCGTGCCCGAGATTTTCTCCTAGAGGAGACTGAGCGGAATGTGCATGATCAAGTTAGCCGCGCCTTTGGAATTCTTAGAACAGCTCAAACGATTAGTGCTGAGGAAACAATGCAGCTACTTTCACGTGTTCGCATGGGAGTTTTGCTAGGTCTTGTAGATGATCTCCATGTATCTGACGTGAATAAATTACTCGTTCGCACCCAGCCAGCACATCTTCAGAAAATGAAAGGTATCGATCTAGATACAAAAGACCGAAATATTGAAAGAGCACGTTTTTTGCGGTCTTATTTCGAATCAGGTTCCTCGGATGAGAATTAGAGCCGTTCAGATCGGTGGAGTTATTTGCTGAAGTTTTCGATCAAAGAATATCTTTAGGGCTTATTTTTTTGGCTAGTTTTCCCCGCAGAGCCTTGACGACTGCAGGAGGAACAAATTTTCCTAACGCGATATCGTTTGCGAGCGGTGTGATCTGCTTCAGTAGCGATGATGAGATATGAGAATACTGAGCATCAGCCATAAGGAAAACGGTCTCAATTTCTGAATCGAGCATTCGATTCGCTAGAGTCATTGTAAATTCAGACTCAATGTCAGTTAAAGAACGAACACCGCGTAAAACCACGTGTGCTTCTTGCTCGCGGACAAATGTCACGGACAACCCTTGAAACCGGCGAACGCTAACATTGTTCAAATGGGCAACAGCCGCTTCCACAAGATCAACCCGCTCTTTCTGGTCGAAAAGAGGTTGCTTGTCAGGGTTTATACCTACTCCGACTACGATATGCGTGAAAATACGGCTCGCCCGTTCAATCACATCAAGATGACCAAGCGTAATTGGGTCGAATGATCCCGTGTAAACAGCAATTTGACCATTATGAGTTGACACGAACGCTGACTCCGAACAATTTCGCATTTACAAACAATAAAGATCCTGTTGGATCTCTGCGGAGTACCAAGTATGGTATCTCAGAGAGAAATCTCAAATAGATTGATTTCTAGCACCTGAATTTTGCGGTAACTTTTTGGAGGGTCTTGCGGCGTGTCGAAGTCTATTTCGTTTGCCGGTATGGTCGTTTCGGGGATCGTAAGCATCCTCTTTATGGCAGATTTGGCTGTCGCAATTCCGTTCAGTCGAGTGAGCGTGCTCGCTGATACTGGTTTTATTTTAAGTAGTGCAATACTTGCATATTTGAGTTGGTCAGCTTTGATGAGCGGGGCCGAAGAGTAGTCATCTTTTGTTTTCTATTATTCACGCGGCTTTGAGTATCGAAGCAGGCCTCTCCCGTGAGCTACTTTTTGATATGAAGTTTGGGAGCTGATCAAGGCCTATAACAGTAGTCATTTTTTTAGAGATGAGATTTTGGAGACACCGGGTAGCTTTCATAAATTTCTTATGGTCGTAAGTTCCAGTTTTTGATCTAGTATCCAGAATCCGAAGAGTTCCAACATGGGGTCGCTTATGCAGGAAAGATTTGAAAAATTCTCGAGCAAATAATCGCTGTTTTGGGTTGGCACGTGCCACCTCCCAAAGCCCCCACTGGACGTTCCGGCAAGGCCATCCAGCTGGAGTCGGTCGCCGCAGGGACGCTGATAACGTGGAATTGGTTGACTGTGTAAGTATGACTGAGATTCCTTCGTCGATCAAAAGATCATAATGGCTATCTTGGTTGGGCTTTGAGATGACCACAGCTTTCATGGCTGGGAAGCTGTTTCGTGCCGAACGTAATTTCATACGAAGCCTGTGTTTCACACAGAGGTCATCTGAATCTAACTCAAGGCACACAGTTCCGGTATCCTGAGGCATGTTCTCGAGATGGGCTAATGTTCCATACCAAGAGATCGGTAGCGTCGAGATTGGTAGCGTTGGCCCCGGCGTATTGCGGGCGTCGACCATCGTTGCATTCCCATGTGGTAGGGGTGTGCAGACAATGTGTACGTTTGACAAACTTTGGTAATGCACACTGATTCTCCGATATGATTCCGAAACACAATGAACCGTGGTTGAGCAGCAAATGCCCTCGTGCACGCCATGAGCTAGGGTGCCAACTCCCTATTCACAACATTGTCAGTTACGAAC
>PKCL01000508.1 GCA_002862165.1 Planctomycetaceae bacterium | reverse complement strand
GTGTTTGGAACCTTGTGCTTCTCTGGAGAAACATACGCCCAGTGCGGCTGATATTCTGCACCCTTGGCTACCCAATCATTGAGAATCTTTTTTTGATCATGTGTCAGTACGTGATTACTTTCTGGTGGTGGCATAATGACATCAGGGTCTTTTTCAAAGATACGGTTAATTAATTCACTCTCGCCTCGGTTTCCAGGAATAATTGCCCGCATGCCACTAGCGAGTTCTTTCATCGCATCCTCACGACTATCGAGTCGCAAGCCAGCCTGTCGATCTTCGCTATCAGGCCCATGACATGCAAAGCAGTGACGTGACAAAATCGGTCGTATATCATGATTAAATGTCAGCGTATCAGGCTGTACTGCGAGACATAATGCCGCAGTACTACAACAATGAACGAGCAGAAGGCTGATGAAGCAAAAAAGTGTCACGCTCGTTCTAGTCGCGCTATTTCTAAATGTACGCTGGCACAAAGCAACTATCACTCTTTCAACACCACCCGTGAGGAAAGAACGCTGTACCGACGTCCGCATGAGCAAAGGTTCCATTCACTGAACTCCGTAGAGCCTATCGGGAATACCTGCGTCGCCACTTCTGAGCAAAGAGAAAGTGCGGATCCTGAGGCGGATCGATCAGCGGGATTACTATCATTAAATTCATAACACGTTCTTTCTATAAAGGCAACGAAAACGATGCATACTCCATGATGCGAAAGGAACTCCTCGCATTGCCTACGAAACAAAATGACTCTGTATTTCCCAACCTAACTCGAGATATCAAGGGGCGTTCCTCTGTTGACCAAATCCACGAACATACTGTTTTTTCAATCGAAGCCTTAAACTGCGACAAAAAGGCTTTCACGATGTCAATCTGCCGTATTTTCGCTCCCGTTCCTTGAGTCTATCCTGCATCTAGTTCCGTCACTCGAAAACTGCTAAAAACGTAGGCCTGATACGCGTACATGTCTGTAAAGAGTGATTCGTTGACGCCTCTTGGCTTTGTTCGTAGATTTTCTTTCGTTTGATTGAAAACATGCAATTTAAGTCGAAGCTCGGCTCACTCTATCCCTCACCATGAAAGGTTCCACACCCTGATGGCCAAGAAGTTTGCTAAGAAAAAAACTGCTAAGAAGAAGGTCGCTCGCAAAGCTGGAAAAGCTACGAAAGCTGCTCGGATGATTTACTACTTTGGCAAGTCAAAGTGTGATGGTGATGGAACCATGCGAGATCTCCTTGGCGGCAAAGGTGCGAACCTGGCTCAGATGGTAAAAATCGGCCTGCCAGTGCCCCCAGGATTTACTATCACAACACAGACATGTATTGACTACTACGCAAATCACAAAAAGTTTCCTGCCGGTCTCGAAGACCAGATTCTTCGAAACCTGAAAGCTATTGAAAAAGAGACAAAGAAAAAATTTGGTGACCCCTCCAATGCATTGCTTTTAAGCGTTCGCTCTGGTGCACGTGACAGCATGCCTGGCATGATGGACACCATTCTGAACCTGGGGCTTAATGACGAAACCGTTCTTGGTCTTGCTAAAGCAACCGGGAATCCACGTTTTGCCTATGACTCATATCGACGGTTCATCCAGATGTATGGTGATGTTGTCATGGGTGTGCAAAAGCGCCATGAAAATGAAGACGAGCCTTTTGATGAAGTTATGGATGGGCTGAAACATCAACTTGGCATTGAAAATGATACCGATCTTTCAGAGGAAGCACTCCGCGAACTGATCAAGCGATACTTCCGGCTCATTAAAGATCGAACTGGAAAAAGCTTCCCACAAGATCCTTTCAAACAACTTATTGGTGCCATTGGATCTGTATTCGGTAGCTGGATGAATGAGCGAGCTATCATCTATCGACGGAAATACAAAATTCCAGATGAGTGGGGCACTGCGGTCAACGTACAAACAATGGTGTTCGGGAATATGGGTGATGACTGCGCAACAGGTGTTGCCTTCACCCGTGACCCCGCAACAGGCGAAAATATTTTTTATGGTGAGTATCTTGTGAATGCGCAAGGTGAAGATGTCGTTGCCGGTGTCCGTACTCCGCTTCCAATGACGACTATGGCCAAAGACCATGTCTTCAGTGATACCTATAAGCAACTTGTAAAGGTTCGCGAGAGACTTGAGAAGAAGTTTGGTGATGTTCAGGACTTTGAATTCACCATTGAGAAGAAAAAGCTGTACATGCTTCAGACTCGCAACGGTAAGCGAACAGCCCTTGCTTACGTAAAAATTGCACATGACATGGTGAAGCAAAAGCTCATGAAGCCAATACATGCTTTAAAGTCAGCTGATCCTGATGCATTGTCTCAACTTCTTGCACCAATTTTTGACCTTAAGGCATATGCTGCGGCAAAGAAGGAAGGTCGTCTACTGACTACCGGACTTCCTGCAGGCCCGGGCGCTGCAGCTGGTCAACTCGTCTTTACTGCTGCAAAAGCAGAAGAGTTAGCTGAGGCTGGAGAACGTGTTGTTCTTGCACGCGTTGAAACAAGTCCTGAAGATCTTCGCGGTATGATTGCCGCAGAAGGAATTCTGACAAGCCGAGGTGGTGTTTCAAGCCATGCGGCCTTAGTTGCTCGACAAATGGGTAAGGTTTGTGTCGCTGGTGCTGGGGAAATCATTATTGATTACGGCAAGGGAACACTCACGTGTGCTGGCAAGACACTCAAGGAAGGTGATGCGGTATCAATTAATGGAAGCAATGGCGAAGTTTTTGCAGGCAATATAGAAACTGCGGACAGTGAACTCAAACAAGTTCTGGTCAGCAACACCATGAAGCCAAAGCAGTCAAAAGTCTTTCAATATTACGACTTTATTATGAAGCTTGCAGACAAGCACCGAAAGCTTGGCTTACGAACAAATGCCGATACACCGGAACAAGTTCGTCAGGCAATTGCATTTGGTGCAGAAGGGATCGGCCTCACTCGAACCGAACATATGTTCTTCGAAGGTGATCGCATTGATGCCATGCGGGAAATGATTCTGGCTGAAAGTGAAGATGTTCGTCGTACGGCATTAAAGAAACTTCTACCATTCCAGCGGGAAGACTTTGAAGGCATCTTTAAAGCACTCGAAGGTCGTCCTGCAACAATTCGACTGTTGGATCCACCGCTTCATGAGTTCGTGCCACATGATAAAAAATCACAAGAAGATTTGGCTAAAAAACTCAAGCTAAGCCCCGAAGTCGTTGCGAAGCGGGTTGCGTCCTTACATGAGTTTAACCCCATGCTTGGACATCGTGGCTGTCGCCTTGGAATCAGCTACCCGGAGATCTCAGCCATGCAGGCTCGAGCAATTTTCGAAGCAGCTTGCAAAGTCCAGAAATCTGGGATTCAAGTACGCCCAGAGATCATGGTCCCATTAGTTGGGTTCAAGAAAGAACTTGACAATCAAGTAGCTGTCATCCACGAAGCAGCGGAACAAGTGCAGAAAGAAACGGGACAAAAGATCAAGTATCTTGTTGGTACCATGATTGAAATCCCACGTGGAGCACTCACAGCTGATGAAATAGCTGAGACCGCTGAATTCTTTTCGTTCGGTACAAATGACCTTACTCAAACAACTCTTGGCATGAGCCGAGATGACATGGGTTCATTTCTTAATAAGTACACCGACGAAGGAATTCTCAAAGCAAACCCCTTTGCATCAATTGATGTCACTGGTGTTGGCCAGCTGATGAAGATTGCTGTTGAAAAAGGTCGCGAAGGTCGTCCAAAAATTAAACTTGGTATCTGTGGTGAACATGGCGGTGACCCGCACTCTGTCCACTTCTGCCATGAACTTGGACTCGATTATGTGAGTTGTTCACCGTATCGGGTACCTGTTGCTCGGCTGGCAGCTGCTCAAGCAGCTGTTCAATAACACGGTGCAATTCGGTCCTGTCACGGCAGCGCGTTCACTATTATCATGGAACTTAAATACGAAGCCACTGCACTCGCCAGAACTATGGTAGGTGCGGTGGCTTTGTTTACGGAACGTGCCGCACTCTACTGCAAGCGATAAAGCGTGCAGGTTCAATCGATAACGTGTGCAGGAATACTGCTTGATTTCGACGGTACAAGAACAATGACGTTTGTTTTCACGTCCTTCAAAGCAATCATATTTCAATTGTAGAAATCAGCAAAATTCTTACTGGCATTTTACATACCCATGTGTATTGGCATACTGCAATGGTGACATCGAGGCATAGCGATCGGCTTGGGCGATGGCAATCGACCAGTATGTCGCCAATTATTAAATCTTGGAAAGGATGAAGGTAGTTCCACACAGTGAGCTTTTGCCTCATCTTTCGCTCTTAACTGTCCACATGCATCTGCATGGAACATCGTTGGTGGTGGACAACACGGACGGTTACAGCAGCGACCTCCGACACTTCCGTGCCATGGAGGCTGGCTAGTGCCTCCACAATCACATGAGCCACCAGACATTCCAGGCGCATTAAACGATATCGCATCAGTGTGCATCACGACTTCAGCAGCATGCATTTGTAGATTTGAAGCAAACAAAAAAATGAGGAGAAGACCTCCTGTTACTAGGCAACGTTGTACTGCTTTTGATGGTAGGTGGTGCAAATTGCTCATCGGTGCAACTCCATATCCTTTAAAATATCGTAGAGACTGAATCTAAAAACTGGTTCTATCCCAATCATTCTTTACCGTAAGCTTGTCGTATGAAAATTTCCTAACGGCGCTTTTAGCTATCGACGTTAGAACAGGGAAAGATGAGCGGTACCGCAAGCAAGTCACTCAGTAACGTTTACACCGAATACAACGACAGACAAACTCATACCAACCGAAAGATTCATCTGAAATAACAATTAGCCCTAAGAACAAGATTCTACTTCTACCACCTCAAATACTATTATTTCTCAAGATCATTCAAATTCGCACAATAGAGGTACCTCGATACCACTTTTGTTCCCACGACAGCGCAATGACCTAGAATTAAACAGTGTTTCGGCTTACGTTTGCCCTAATAGGATTAACCAATTACTTTCCAATATCGAGTCTATTTTGAAAGTTGATTTGAATTACGGCAGCGACGATCCGCTGGCTATTGATTCCATTTCCCCCGATGCCATTGTGGAGCTCCGAGGCCCAGAAGGCGTCGATGATGACGCTGCTGTTGATGTTATCAGAGACGCTCTCCTTCTACCCGTTGCTGGCCCACCACTATCTGAACATGTTATTCCAGGGGATCGAGTGATCATCGCTCAAGCAGGAGATTTACCTGGTGGGACAATGCTTTCGGATAGCATTTATTCTGTAATTCTTGAAAGCCTGCAATCAGGTGGTGTAAATCCTGACGATGTTCAGCGTATCATTGGGCCATCAATCATCGAATCGGATACATCTTCACTCTCTCAGGAATTACCTGATACTGAAATTCAAAATCTATCTACATCAATTTTCAATCCACTCAATGATAGTGATACAGCGTATCTATCCGCTGATGAAGCCGGTGAACCACTTCATTTGGCCCGAGCTCTTATAGATGCTGATGTTGTCTTGTCGATCGGAAGCTTTGGCTACGATGCCAGTCTATGTGGACGGTCTCCCGAAGGTGAACTCTGGCCAAGTTTCGCACGACAGACTCAATGTCAAAAATTTATAAAAGCGTTGCTGAAAAATCGACAAAGAGCTCTTCATCATTGGAGAGATGAATCCGAGCAAATTAACGCTCAACTCGGAATCCTTGCATCATTACGCCTTGTAGCTGGAGACCACAAGACGTTAGCGGGAGCAGCGTTTGGTTTTCCAATTTCCTCCATTGCACAATCGAAATCGTATGCAAAAGGATGGCGGCCGGCTATCTCTGCTCGATCACCACTTACAATTGCAGGAATCCCAGACCGGCCTTGTAGATTTATTGAACTTACACGAGCTGTTGCAGCGGCTGCTCGCGTGACAACACACGATGGCACAATATGTATAGCTTGTAACATGAAAGAAGAGCCGGGAATCATTTTCACTCGCTGGCGACACGGCATCGATCTGCCAATGCTGCTCCGTGAAGCATCCGATTCCGAAGAGACTGTACTACTACTTGATGCACTTCACACTTCCCTTTTTGCACAAGCACTCGGAGATCGACGCCTCGTCCTTCTGTCACACCTCGATCAGGAATTTGTTGAAGACCTGGACATTGGTTATGCAGAAACTCCAGATGCAATCAACCGTCTGATTCAGCAATCTGAATCAGTAACCGTGCTTCACGAAGCGAACCGGCTGTGTCCCAAGAAAATCTGATAGTGTCCTATAGAAACAAGGACCCTTTTCATACTGCCAATTCAGTTGAGATGCAACCACGCTGAAAACTCTTTAGGAAATCCGCGTTGCAACACCGTTCCTTGAATTGCATCAAGGGGAATAGATCCCCATTGCCGACTATCTCTACTCGCTGCCGGACAGTCGCCTAAAACAAATACATGTTTCTCAGGAACGATCCACTCCGTTTTATTCGGCATGGATAACCAATAGATATCCCGCCATACCAGTAAGCCCTCTGCTGTGACCATTTCTGGCACACCTGAGGGTGATTCCTCCTGACTGCCAATCTTTTTAATTCCGACCGACAATGACTGCACCCCCTGTTTCTCACGTTTTTTATTTGAAACATTCAGGCAAGCAGACCAGAGTCTTGGTAATTGATACAGACCACTGTTATTTTGACCGTCGGAAATTCCTCCAGCTGTTCTCTTCTGAGCAAGTGGCCAAGCTGCGACGACAAATTGGCCATCGAGCCTTCCTGCAATCACCGCAAGTCGCCCTTGCCTTCTCACAATAATGCGAGCTGCACTTTGATTATCTGCAAAGAAAATCTCAAAACTATTTCCTTCCTGTAAGCGAATATCTAACACCACAGAAATCCCGATATCCTGCACACTATTAAGGTGCCTGTTTTCTTTTGGCAACCACGACACATCATCGTAAATACGCAAGCCGTCCTCATTGTGCACCACACCACGTGAGGATACTGGATAAAATTTTAACCACGATATGTGCTTAGGACTTACATATTTACATGACCATTGATTATTTGTTTGTATCCATGAATGTGTTGGGTCGCTCCACGAGTCTGCATCATCGTCTACGATCAGTCCAAACTGCTCTAAAAGCTGTGGACTTTTTTGAATGATTTTATCATCGATAAAAAGATCACCGTCTGTGATTCGAACAGACTCTTTGGGCAGCCCTATAACGCGTTTGATGACAAGTTCTTCTTCAAGCTGACACACTATTGGTGCATTTCGTAAAAAATTATTGGTCGTACGTGGTTGCCATGAAATGATATCACCTTCTTGAAAACCAGGTGCCATCGACATTCCCTGTACTTTGCCAGATAGCGGAGTGTTGCTTTGGTTTTCACAACCAAGAACAATAAGACCTAGAAAAATCGTAATGGCGGAACGAATATTCACGACAAGGGGTTTGTTCCAGAAGATCACATTCACTATGAACTGTTGAAAGAAAACAGATTTTTTTAATCCAACACTCCCTTCACGGGGCCTGGCTTTCCTGGATTCGTTGGGGGACGCGGTGGGGGTTTTACCCCGATATTATACCCACTCGATAGGCTATGAAGATAACTACCTGGATCAATGATGGTCCAGCCTGCATAAAACCCGCTACTGTCTGTCACCTTTCTCATCGCCATATATGTTTCGAACGAATCAGGCTCAACCAAGTACCTGAGGTACCATTTCCCCTGCATATTACGCAGCACTGTTCCGAAAATTCCTCGTACCGCCTTGTCTGGCTCTTCCCCGCAGTCTTCTGTGGGAAGAATCTCTACCTTGATTTGCCTTCCTTGCCGCACAAGCTTTAACTCAAAATATTTATTTTTCGCAGGATCTTTGTTGAATTCATCAATCAATGTCATTGCTTGTTTTTCATCCGAAATATAATTCCCCTCTCCAACATTGATCTTTTTGCTATCTATGATCATTTTTAGACGATTTTTTATCGCTGTTTCCATTTGCTTACCTGGATCCACAAAGGGAATTACTTTTCCGTTGCTCACGAGAACCTTTCTCTCCTGAAGCAAGGCATTACCGTCTTTATTTCGAGGGATATCTTTCGGTGTTGGCGGCCGCACCTCTTTAGGAGGTGGCGCATTCAACTTTGGCATGCTGTCCAACTTGGCCAACAAATCTGTCTTTGCGACGGTGAATTTCTTTTCTTTATCTTCAAGTGTTGCGAGCTGTGCCATTAAACTTCTCCGAAGTTTTTCAGCAGCAAGTTTTTTTTCTGCAGCCTCTTTTTCTGCTGCCTCGGCAGCAAGCAAATCTTTTTTTGCCTTTACTTCAGCCTTGGCAATGTCATCTTGCAAAGAGGCCAGCAGTTTCTCCGGATCGATTTTTTCTTTTTCAGATTCAGACTTTAGTGCAAGCTTCATTTCCTCGAGCTTTGCTTCTGAATCGACAGCAGCTTGCTTCATTCGCTCCTGCTCAGCAGGGTCAATCTGGGCGATCATCTCTTCCATACGCCGAGCTGCCTCCTGGCTGGAAAGCTGCACAGCAACAAGAACAATAACAAGAATGCCAACTACATTAGTCAGGGCATCGAGCAAAGAGTCCATGTTCGCACCCGTTGCTGACGTTTGCCTTCTGCGTCGAGCCATTGAATTTCCCTTTCTTCCAGTGCTGTATCTGTCATGAAAAATTATACACGTCAGTCAAGCAGGATTTTTCCATCACCTGGTAGCGGCGCCTTGCCACTCAATGCGTCTAATACTGGAGCACCATTTGGCAACATCCCCACAACAAGTCGATTCTCATTTTTCTTCTCATATTGATCAACAACTTTTTTTGCCAATCGGTATGAGTCGACACCTTCGGGTCGTATAAGAAACGTAATAATCGTATCTCGCTTTCTCCGAAGAAGTCCGGTCTTCCCTAAATGAGTAAGTACATAGTCCATCATTTTCGTAAAAGATTTATCACTGCCAGCTTTTGCTACTGGTATCTTTATCGGATCTTCTGAATCAAAAAGATTTTTGTAATCAAGTGCATTAGGAAGTAACACCAGATCATTTTTTGTTATTTCTACAAAAAACGGACGACGCACACCACCGCGTCCTTTGTTCTCATACAACACCGAAATTGTCTGGTCTGGCTTCTTTTTTTTATC
>PKCL01000058.1 GCA_002862165.1 Planctomycetaceae bacterium | reverse complement strand
AGTCACCTAATTCGGGAATAAAAGCGGGTGCAAAAAGAACACTCGCTACATCTAATTCAGCTGATGCGTTGGGGTTTGTCGTTCTTCCTGCTGGTAGGCATCCGGAATCAACCAAAATGTGTAAGGCATCAATGACTCCCGGAAATCGTTTGAAATCATCAGATCCAAGCCAAGCCACTAAAGCTCGAACTCCTCTTTCACCGAGTTGTCCAATGAGTTCTTTAGCAAGTTCTCTCGACCGAAACTCTGATTTTGATAGTGGGATCTGGTTATGGCCAGATCCTGTGTTCATCAGGAGATCGACAAGCATTGGAAGGGCATATGTCCCTCCTTCCATGAGAGTTGTCTCTGCTTTTCGTCGTGTAAAAATATCATCAGATCGCAGATCTACAGCTGCTTTTTTCAGTCTGTCGGAGTTGATCCTTTTTTTCTGAGCGGCGGCTTGTAGTCCCTGAATAAGGAAAGCAATCGCATCGGCCTGTTCTGGTGGAGCGGTACGCTTCAGAAATCTCTGAAAACGACTGAGTTCAGAAGTCTGAAAATATCCACCGAGTGTTGCAAGGATCGCTTCTTTATCAGGCTCTGCCGCAAAGGCATCATCAAATTTATCCAGAAATTCCAAGGTGGGCTCAAGTGCCTCAACAGAGGCAGCACGGATAGCCGCTTCGAATAACTCCTGAGGTGTTGTACGTTCTGGATATCTCAGGGAATCGACAACGGCCCACTGGAGAGGGTCGAGTGCCGAAGTACCATTCGTGTCATCTGTCGAATCTGCTAGCACAGGGGTGGCCAGAGCCACAGCAATTCCCAGAGATAACCATCTGGTAAGCCAACATTGTCTAGACACGTGCCATCCTTCAGCTGCTAACGAATTTCCTTCGCAGCAGTCTCCAACTTCTGCCGCCATGCAGCTAATTGTTCGGCTACACAAGCCGGAGCGGTCGAGCCAAAACTTACCATCCGTTCAACTGCCCGTGGGGACCCCAAAGCCTGCCGTAGAGAGGCGTTCCAACCGTCATATTCTGCCCGACAGACATCATCGGAAAGCTCAGTGAGACTGCACTCTTTTGTGAGAGCCAGCCGAACCAGTTTTCCAACTGTTTCGTGTGCCGTGCGTTGGGGTACACCCTCAACAATGAGTGCCTCCATCAGTGTTGTTGCGTCTAGATGTCCCTTTTCAATCGATTCTCCAATCCGTTTTCGATCAAACTCAGTCCCGGCGACAAGTGGAGCTGCAACGCCAAGCATCGCTTCAAGCGTATCGATTGAATCAAAGACAGCTTCCTTATCTTCCTGTAAGTCCCTGTTGTACGCAGTGGGAAGCCCTTTGAGTAACACAAGAATCTGCTGGACGTTACTTATGGCACGAGCAGATTTTCCTCTGACAAGTTCAAGAACATCAGGGTTAATCTTCTGAGGCATAATTGAACTGCCCGTACAGAATGCCTCCGGTAGTTTTAAAAAACCGAACTCATCTGTACTGTAGATAATCCATTCTTCAGCCCACTGAGAGAGATGCACTGCAGTTAGAGAGAGTACGAAGGCAAGTTCACAGACAAAGTCTCGGTCGCTGGCGGCATCGAGACTGTTTGCGGCGATTGTATGAAAACCGAGAGCCTCTTGTGTCTTTGATCTATCAATAGGCAAGCTCGTTCCAGCGAGTGCAGCTGAACCTAGCGGCATCACGTTTGTTCGCTGTCGACAGTCAGTAAGACGTTGTCTGTCGCGATCGAACTTCTCGCACCATACTAAGAGTTGATGCGATGCAAGAACTGGTTGCGCGCGTCGAAGGTGTGTGTAAGCAGGAATAATAAGATCATGTTCACGGTCAGCCATCTCAAGAAAAGCACGTTGTAATTCAAGAAGTCCCGCATCTATTCGGTCAATTGCACGGCGACAAAAAAGACGTAGGTCGGTTGCAACCTGATCATTCCGGCTCCGTGCCGTGTGAAGTTTGCGTCCAATATCCCCAAGCTTCTCAGTAAGCGCTGATTCGATATGAAGATGAATATCTTCTTTGCTTGCAGTGAAATGAAATGTTCCTTCAGAAATATCGTTCCGAATGTCTTCAAGGCCCGCGCGTATTGCATCTGCTTCACTTTGGGTGAGTAATCCGCACTCAGCAAGCATTTGTGAGTGAGCGATCGATCCATCAATGTCGTCGTTCGCCAAGCGTTGGTCAAAAGAGATGCTCTCAGAGAAGGACTCCACTCTTTGGTCTGTTGGGACGCGAAATACCCCGCCCCATGCTTTTTCAGCTGATTTTTGATTCATAATGACATCTGTCGTGTACGTCGAGGATTTCTAGTTTTGTATTGGAAAGTCGATTTTTTAAGAATCACGAAAGAATAGTCTACCAACGCTTTTCGGCGGGCGTTTCCACTTTCCGTGTAGATTGTTGCCATGGATTCATCGTCATCTTTTTTAATGCCAAACGGTCGCCTTGCTGCCCGCATTCCGGGCTGGGAGTCACGGCCCCAGCAGGTCGTTATGGCTGATCTGGTGGAAGAAGCAATTGATCAAAAAAAGCATGCGATCATCGAGGCTGGGACTGGAACCGGAAAAAGCCTCGCGTATCTGATACCCGCGGTACTTGCCGCAACAGCTGATCAGACAGATTCAGAAGAGTGTCAGCCAGAAAATCAACCGGCGGGTGAACAGGAAAGTAAGGACTCCCAGAAGAAAAATGGAAAGAGTCAACGCCGGGTTGTTATTGCAACACACACGATTGCATTACAGGAACAACTGATCCGAAAAGACATTCCAGTAGTCTCTGCTGTGATGCCACGTGAGTTTTCAGCCGTGTTGGTCAAAGGGCGTGGCAATTATGTCAGTCTTCGTCGTCTGGCTCTCGCGAAAGAGCGTCAAGGAAGCCTCTTTCAATATGATGAAGAAGTCGCTGAGTTAGAAGGACTCCTCGAGTGGTCAGAAGAAACTCGCGATGGGTCATTGTCAGACCTGCCAACAATTCCGCGAGGCTCAGTTTGGGATGAAGTTCATAGCGACTCCGGAAACTGCATGGGTCGAGCCTGTCCTCGGTATAACGATTGTCATTATTTTGCGGCTCGAAGGCGTATGAATAATGCGCAGGTTCTTGTTGTCAATCATGCATTATTCTTTTCGGATCTTGCCTTGCGTCAGAGTGGAGCAAGTCTTCTTCCGGAGTACGACATTGTTATTTTTGATGAAGCACATATGGTCGAGTCAGTCGCCAGTGATCATCTTGGTGTTGGATTGTCGAGTGTCTCAGTTGAGCGACTTCTTTCACGACTTTACAACGAGCGAACAAATCGTGGTTTGCTTGTGCACTATAAACTAGATGATGTGAGGCCTGATGTTATTCAGGCTCGTCGTATTGCAGAAAACTTTTTTTCTGAAGTTGTTCTCGCGGTCGCGCATCGTGGTGATGGGCCATGGCGAATTTCAGAGCCACGTCTTGTTACCAACACATTGGGAGAAGCACTTCTGGCACTTGGTCGGAAGGTAAGAGGAGTAGCTGATCGACTTTCGAGTGATGCTGAAAGACAGGATTTTCAGTCACTTGCAGATCGTTTGATATCACAAGCGGGTTCGATCCGTATGTGGCTTGAGCAGGATGATCCTGGTAGCGTCTGGTGGGTCGAATTAGCAAATAGTCGTCGGGGTGCACCACGTGTAAAACTGGCAAGTGCTCCAATTGACGTAAGTGGTGTCTTGCGGCGAGAACTTTTTAGTAAAGTCGATACCGTGGTGCTTACGAGCGCGACGCTTTCTACAGAAACTCAAGGACAATCGCCAGATGATGCGTTTCTTACAGAGTCCGAGCAAAGTGCAAAAAAGACAGGTTTTCACTATCTGTGCCAGAGGCTTGGCGTTGAATCAGCGATTAGGCGTCAGTTGGATAGTCCATTCGATTATGAATCACAAGCAGAACTTATTCTTGTAAACCGACTGCCTGATCCAAGTAGTAGGGAAAGCTATGATCGAGCTGTTGCAGAAATGCTTCGATCGTTTGTAGTCGATCAATGTGGCAGAACGCTGGTGTTGTTCACGAGCCATCAGGCACTTGCCAAAGCATCGAGTGAACTCACTGGATTCTGTATTCGCAACAAGATTCGGCTTGTGAGTCAGGCTGATGGGCTTTCTCGTAGTCAGATGCTCGAGGATTTTCGGGATAGCCCGCAGGCAGTTCTTCTTGGTACTGATGGTTTCTGGCAAGGCATCGATCTTCCTGGTGATTTGCTCACTCAAGTAATTATTCCACGCCTGCCTTTTGCAGTGCCCGACCGTCCACTTGTTGCGGCTCGTATTGAGGCCATCAAGCAGGCGGGTGGTAATGCTTTCGCTGAATACCAATTACCTGAGGCAATTATTAAATTGAAACAGGGGTTTGGACGATTGATCCGAACTCGAGAGGATCGTGGACGTGTGATTATTCTTGATCCACGAATGATCACCAAGCCATACGGGAAAATTTTTCACAAGAGCTTGCCGCCGGCACGGCTTCATGTTCAGTCATTAGGAAAATCTGTTGAAGGCCCTTATTAAAACAGGTGCCTAATTGAGAGAATGCTTAAGAGGGTCCCCAGCACTTTCATAGCAGAAATATGTTGTGCTATTTCACTACCTGATAAGCCGCAACTCTGCCCATGTTGTCGGGTCACTATCCCAAGGGAATTCGGGTGGTGCAAAGGCCGGTATTTTGCCGAGTCGTCGATCGATTGTTGCTGCAAAAAAACCAAGTCGTGGACTTTCTTCAGGGTCCCACCCTGGAAGTGCGGGTGCCGTGAGAAAAGCCTCTATCTGCCAACCGGTTGATGAATTGACGGCTTCTATGAAAACTGCATCAGGGGGCAGTGAGGAGGCCTCTTCACTGGTTCGCGGGATTTGTGCAGCGACAGCAACTGGTTTGTCAGCAGATTTTCCACCACCGGTGGGAAGGAGGGCGAGTCGCCGACAGAAACGACCTGCGCGGTGGCTTTCCCCCGTTGGGCGAGTGGCGATCCAGAGATGAAGTCCATCGCTATCCTCTGGTTTGGTTGGCTGACACCATCTGTTTCCTGAAAGTCCTTCAACTTTTGCACGGACGCCTAGTCCTGCTTCATTCCACCCAACGGCAAGTTCAAGAATATCCGGAACATCAGTAATCCCAGCGAGTCGCGGTAAATAGCATGCCTTGTCGAGATGGCTTTCCGCTGGAGGCCAAAGCCGTTCCTTCCAAGGGCATGGGAAACGGAGATTAAAGACGCTAGCAGGGTTTACAAGTGGCATATTGAGTACCTTCGGAGGAGGTCATCTCCAAGGCTGGAGGGTATGCTACACAGTAGCGGGTTTCGTTTGTGATCGGTAGGACAAGGGTCTACGGAGGATTTTATTCGGATGCGGGTGCTGCAGGTTTCTAGCGAGGCAACACCGTTTGCCAAGACCGGTGGGCTAGCCGATGTTGCCGGTGCGCTACCAGATTCGCTCGGGCGTGCTGGTTGTGATTGTACGCTTGTTGTACCCGCCTACCGCGAGGTTTTCGAGAAAAATCTGCCAATCCAAAAAACAAACATACAGTTTTCGGTGCCTGTCGGAAAAAGAACTCTTGAAGCCATTGTCTATTCATGTTCTCTTCCCAATCAAAACCATAAGGTGTTTCTTGTTGGGAATAAGCATTGTTTTGATCGAGATACCCTTTACGGAGGCGCGGAGGATTATACCGACAATGCTGAACGATTTATTTTCTTTTCACGGGCAGTGATGGAGTTGGCTGCAAGACAGCCGGATCCTTTTGACATTATCCATTGCCATGACTGGCAAACGAGCCTTGTACCGGCGTACCAAAAACTTCTTTATAAATCATGGCCGACGCTCTCAGAGGCTCGCTCAATTCTTACGATACATAATGTTGGGTATCAGGGAATGTTTTGGCATTGGGATATGCTTCTCACAGGATTTCACTGGAAGTACTTCAACTGGCGGCAACTTGAGTTCTATGGCCAGCTTAATATGCTTAAAGCCGGAATTGTTTTCGCAGATCAGATAACTACAGTCAGTCCAACCTACGCAAAAGAGATACAGGCTGCTCCGGGTGGTTGTGGACTTGAGGGAGTACTCCAAGAACGTGCGTCCGATTTGACGGGCATAGTGAATGGTATTGATACTAAGTTGTGGAACCCGAAAGCTGATGAATTTATTCCGTGTCATTATGGTATTGATAATGTCCAGGATGGAAAGTACGCAGCGCGAGTCGCTCTTGCCGCTCGACTCGGACATGCTGCTCCTGACGAACGACCGCTTTTGGCTTTTGTCGGTCGTCTCGCAGAGCAGAAGGGTGTCAGTCTTGTTATTGATCTGCTTCATCGTATGGCTGGATCAGGCATGGCAAGATTTGTCGTACTGGGTGCCGGTGACCCACAATTTCAGGAATCACTTAAGATCGTTTCCTCTCAGTATCCAGAAGCCATTGATGTGGTGATTGGTTTTGATGAAGTGCTGGCACACTTGATTCAGGCAGCAGCAGATATTTTGCTCATGCCAAGCCAGTATGAACCATGTGGCCTAGCGCAGCTTTATGCTTTTCGTTACGGCACGATTCCAATCGTTCGAGCTACAGGTGGTCTTGTAGATACCGTAGTAAATGTGAGTGATCAGACATGTGCGGATGGCACTGCAAGTGGTTTTGTGTTTGATGCATTCGAACCAGCAACTCTGGAGGCAGCAGTTCGGCAAGCGATTGATGCTCATCGGAATACAAAGCTGTGGCAGGAACTGATTCGTTGTGTCATGCAGCAGGACTGGTCTTGGGATGTGAGTGCCCGGAAATACCAGGAAGTTTATAGTCAGGCACTTGCGAATGCCCCTGTTGATGTTGTGGACGTACGCTAATTCGACCGATTGGGGTAATTCGCGGAAGGTGGGATGCTTTGTAAATCTGGCGAATCCATAGAGTCGTTACCAGTAGAATTCTTTTCCTAAACAGCGTCATGCATTGCTTGTCGATAACCTCTTTATGAAAAATTCTGCTTTACGATTGTGCCTCTTGGTTAGCATTTTTCTTTGCTCAAGTGGGCAGTTTCTTTGTTCTGCAAATGCTGGTGAGTGCAGCAAGTGCAAAGGGCCGTACGGTGGGAAAACGTCGCCGTGTGGTGATACAGGATGCGGTCCTCGTTATTGGGGGTCGCTCTGTGATGAACCTTTTCATCCAGATCCCTGTAACTGCCGTAATGAATGGACAGGTGGATGCTTTCAGTCACCATCACTCGATCTTCTCGCACCATGGCAGATGACCCCAGGGAAAGGGTTTCGGTCACCAAAGCAGTGCGGCTATGCAACTGAGGGCACCTGTCAAACCTGTGGCCCACATGGCTGGTTTGATTTTTGGAAACCCTGATGCTGCTCTGCACGAGACTCTTCAGTGGCAGGCTGTTCGAAGTAACTCCTGGACAAAGTTTCAGCACACTGTTTCCTGATAAGCACACTATTTCCTATTGCGTGCAATCACGAGCCAGCGAGGCAGCGTAAGTAATTATGTCAGCACGCTCAATACACGCTGCTCTTAACTTTTCGCCACCAGCTGCCTTGTGTGAAAGTTCGATCAATGGTGGTAGGGTCGCAGCCATCGCCGAATTTTGTGTGTGGGCTGTTTCTGTGGGTCGAGCAAGGATGGCATCAAGTGCTACAGCTGGTCGATCGATACGAGCTGCTAAGACAGCAAGCACATCCCAGGCGGCAGGGGCCTCATACTCATTTGCCTCTTCTGCCTCTTGTCGGAAGAATGCAATAGATTGATCTACTTCTTTACCTAGTTGTGCAGAGTAGAACAGACGAGATGCTACTCCGAAATGAGTAAATGGTGTCTCGCCAGGATACTGAAAGTCAGGTGGTAACCGACACGCATAGCATGCCAGGGCATGCGCGAGCTGAATATCATGCGCATTAGTACATATTCTTGCAAAACGAAGCACTGCCTGAAGATGTGAGGCATCAACATGAATGCTTTCTTCGTCAGAAAGTCCACCTGCGGCCTCTAAAAGATCAGTGATTGTGCCTTGGCGAGCCTTTATGTCATCGATGAGAGCAGGGTCAATGAGTTTGCGTTCGGCAAGGTCTTTGCCTAGATTTTCGAATATCTCGTCATGAAGATGTTGCACCATTATTGTGGCAGCAGGTTCTTGTTGTGCCGGTGGAAGTCCAGCGATCGACTGTTCGTAAGCCGTTACAGCATTACAGGTCCCTTGGGCAGCCAGCATGACTCGAATACCAAGAGCCGGGTCGAGATTTTCCCAAAGAGCCAATTGGATAATTTCCTGAAGTGGCTGATACTCCTCGTCATTCGATGCAGACTCATCTTGCTCAAGAAGCCGGGAAGCTATGTGACCAAGTCTTTCCACGATCTCATGGGTTTCGACAGACGCTCGCAGATACATCCATCCGGAAGTAATCTGTCCTTCATTAAAGAGTTTCCAGCCGACGTCACGACATGCGGCAATTGTTTTTTCGTCGAGTGTTTTCTTGGCTGTGGCATCGGTATTCGTTAACGGCCCGGCGAGGGGTAATTTCAGGGATGCCCGAGCCCGTAAGAGTTGCACATCAAAGAGACTATGCCAACGGCCAGCGTGTCGAAGTGAATCCTCCAGTTTTTGAAACATCGCGTCTGTCCCATGCTCTTCGAGGGTCGCAGTGAGTTCTGCAGCAAGCAAGGTAGTGTCTGCTAAATCCTTTTCTTCAGTCATAGTATCAAAGTACTTTCACATGGTTGTTTTGTGTTTACGCGTTTCGCTGTCGCACAGATTCATAGGCAAGTACGGCAGCCGTGGCCGAAACATTGAGGCTATCAGCAAGGCCAAGCATCGGAAGAGCAACCGTCTCAAGTACAAGTTTTTTATTCTTTGCGGCATCGAACCAGAGGGAAGAGATTCCATGGGCTTCACTTCCGAGCAAAATAGCTGGCAGTTTTGCCATTTCAGCTGCATGCCAGTCAGTAGTGCCGACGGGGGTGGCGGCAACAATATTTGGTTGGTGATGCTCGCACCACTGAATTGCTGCAACAGACGTATCGCATGCAACAGGAACATGAAACACTGTTCCTAGGCTTGCTCGAATGACAGCAGGGTTCGAGGCATCGGTTCCCTGCCCACAGATAATAACACCACCGAATCCAGCCGCATCAGCGGTACGAAAAATGGCACCAAGGTTTCCCGGCTTTTCAATTCCTTCCAAGAGAAAAATTGGTGAGTTCGGTCGAGGTTTGAAGTCTGCTAACGATTCAGCCCGAAATCGTGCAACAG
>PKCL01000479.1 GCA_002862165.1 Planctomycetaceae bacterium | reverse complement strand
CGTCAACACAACACATCTGGAGATAGTTTCAAATGATTCGCACACTTGCTGCTTTTTCATTAGCCATTACCGTAAACCTCGCTTCTGCCTCTGAGCCCATCGTTTTTCCAAAAACTACCATTGATATTGGCATGGTCGTCACCGACCTTGATACTTCTGTTGCATTTTACACTGATGGCATCGGTTTTAAGGAGTCAGACGGGTTTCAGGTGGACTCTACGCTTGCTGGATCCGCTGGACTCACTGACAACAAGCCTCTCGATGTTCGAGTACTTGTTTTGGGGAACGACAAAACGGCAACAAAGCTGAAACTCATGCAGATAGCTAAAACATCACCACGGTCGGGTGATAATGATTTCATTCATTCTCACACCGGCTTTCGTTATCTAACAATCATCATTGCAGACACTTCAGCAGCACTCAGCCGTCTAAAAAAAATTGGTGTAATTCCTCTTGCGAAGTCACCTGTAACGCTTCCGCAAAATCTTGTTCCCGGAATGTCTTTAACTTGCATCAAAGATCCAGATGGGAATCTTGTTGAGCTTATAGGACCAACACCGTAACACTATTTTTTTCGTGATGGGATAACTCCAGCGCGTTCCAGCCAAACAAGAACTTGTTCGGCAAGAACCGGTGGAGTATTTTTTTCAGATTCTATTGTAATTTCTGCTTTTTCTGGCTCTTCGTACGGATCGTTGATGCCGGTAAATCCCTTGATTTCGCCAGCGCGAGCTTTCTTGTAGAGCCCTTTCGGATCACGACTCTCACAAACGGCTAAGGGAGCTTTGACATACACCTCGACAAAGTCTGTCTCTGAGAGCATTTTACGGACTGCTTCACGATCACGACGATATGGGCTGATAAAAGCCGTTAATGTAATGATTCCAGCCTGAGTAAAGAGTTCTGCCACGGCCCCAATTCGACGAATATTTTCTTTACGGTCCTCAGGTCCAAACCCAAGACCAAATCGCTTTGCGAATGCCTCCCCATGCATTGATTCAAGCAGACTAGGAGATGCATTTAAACCATGCCGAACATTATCTCCATCAAGAACAAAACTGCGATAGCCACGGGCATGCAGCTGTTTGTCAACTTCGTTTGCAAGAGTACTTTTTCCAGATCCTGAGAGCCCTGTGAACCAAATTACACAACCTCTGTGACCTGCACTCGTTTCTCGTTGATCTCGATCAACTGTAGCAGCATGCCATCGGACATCGACCAGTTCAGTGACCTGATCCTGCTCACTAATTAAATCTTCTTTTGGTTTGTTCAATTGTCTACCCTCGTCTGCTGTCTCAACTCATATCCCCTGATTACACACCTACCATCCACCGAGTACAACAACTTTTTGAATCTGGTTTGATGAGCCATCTGGATTGATCCGTTGAATAAGAAGAGCAATCTCTTCGCCCGGTTTGTGCTCACCAATAATACGGGTACAGTCTGCAAAATCACTGATTGGTTTTTTATTGATTTCCATAATGACATCTTGTGGAAGCAAGCCCGCTTTCTCTGCAGAGGAACCTGGCTGTACGCCTGCGATAATACACTGCCCCTGCAAAGGCATTCCTGCAATCCCCAATTTACCACCTTTTCGTATATCAATTTCAGTCTCAGGAAGCCGCTGTCTCAGTTGCTTGATAACATCGTCTGAAAGACCAACACCGAACAAATCGAGACGCTCAATAGCTCGGAGCCTTCCAAGAGTTCCAGCATCTTCCTGTGTAAGCTGAGTACCAAATAAACTCACATGAATTACATTTTGGAGCCGTGTTACCAATCGCAATGAACGACTATCACCCTTCCAATTTTCATTAATTTCTACTCGTATTCCAGTAGGGCTGGTCTCACTAATGACTGCTCCGAGTTGTTCGAGTGTCATTCGCGCAGACACGGCTTGAGCTGCATCGAAAAAACCAAGAGCCACTTCAGCCTGCTGGGCCACTGCTGAAGTTCCTTTCTCTGCAATTGATTCAAGAGCTGCCTCAGCTTTGTTCGACAACTCGGAATCATCCTGTCGAAGCATTACTCGAAGCGCATCCACCGCTCGCACCGAAATCTCAGGGTCATCGCCTTGTGCGGCACGAGTTAACTGATTTATAGCGACCACTCCCATTGCAGTGAGCTGCCTCGAAGCTGCTTCACGATCGGCATATTGATTTGCTCCAAGCTGTGCAATTGCTCGCGACACGAGCCCATCTTTTCCAGTACCCGTTTGTTCAGCACCTGTTTGTTCAGCACCCGTCACCGCCTGCATAACCAGTACCGTTGATAAAATAAGAATTGCTTGGGAAGCTAGTTGCGACATGTAGTCGATCCACTCGTCAAAAAACAGCTATGTGATAAAAACGTCCGCTCTAAACCCATCCAACTATATCAGTCTTCTATGACTAAACCTTGGCCAGTTCTAGCAGGGTACACTTAAGTACAAGTAACAGACTGCAACAAGGCTCACTTCACCTATGAATTTACCAATTATAGAGAACAACACCCCAATTCAGGACAACACGCCAGCAGCCCCACCTCTACCAATGCACCCAAACGATGCCATCGCCAGAGGATGGGATAGCGTTGATATCGTTTTTATTACAGGTGACGCCTATGTTGATCATCCGAGTTTTGCCAATGGTCTTCTTGCCAGACTTTTAGAGTCAGAAGGGTTTCGAGTTGCTGTACTCGCTCAACCAGATTGGCGAACGTGTGACGATTGGAAGCAATTTGGACGACCGAGACTTTTCTTCGCTATCTCGGCTGGCAATATGGACTCTATGATTAATCACTACACGGCGAATCGCAAAGTGCGTAACGACGATGCATATTCACCGAATGGTCAAATTGGACTCCGTCCTGACAGGGCAACCTTAGCGTACTGCCAGCGATCGCGAGAGGCTTTCCCGGGCGTACCAGTTGTTGCTGGTGGGGTTGAAGCGAGTTTGAGACGTATTGCACATTATGATTATTGGAGTGATACCGTACGTCGATCGATATTACTCGATTCAAAAGCTGACATGCTTGCCTTTGGTATGGGTGAAAGAACAATTCTTGATATTGCAAAAGGCTTTCAGGCAGGAAAAACAGTTCAAGAGATGAGAACATTACGTGGTGTAGCATTTCGACTTGGGGCAAGTGAGCCAATCCCTGTTGATGAGAACACGCGAGAACTTCCAGCATACGAAATTGCCAAAGTAGATTCTGATGCGTTTTGTGAAATGACACGTATAAGTCATCTCGAAACAAATCCACATAATGCTAAAAGACTCGTTCAGCGACATGGGCGTGAAGCAGTAGTCATTAACCCTCCTGCTCTACCACTTGAAGAACATGAAATGGATCGTGTTTACGCGTTGCCATTTACTCGCCGCCCTCATCCACGATATGGCACAGAACGAATACCTGCTTTTGAAGTTGTTGAAAATAGTGTTCAAATCATGCGGGGCTGCTTTGGAGGTTGTACATTTTGCTCAATCACAGCCCATGAGGGTCGAATTATTCAAAGCCGTTCGAAGCAGTCCATACTCACTGAAGTTAAACGTCTCGCAAGCCAGCCAGGATTTAAAGGTACGGTTTCTGACATTGGTGGCCCGACGGCCAACATGTACAAAATGCGTTGTATTCGACCCGAGGTCGAAGCAAAATGTCGACGGCTTTCCTGTGTCCACCCTACAGTTTGCAAACTTCTCGGAACTGACCACGGTCCGCTGAAGGAAGTCATGCGGGAAACCCGTACTGTCCCAGGGGTAAAACGTGTACTCGTTGCAAGCGGTGTTCGCATGGATTTAGCACGCCAGGATCCTGAATATCTTAGAGAACTGGCTGAGCACCATGTTGGAGGACATTTAAAGGTTGCGCCAGAGCATACCGATCCAGAAGTGCTCGCCCTCATGAAAAAGCCTCCAGCAAATGACTATGTTGAATTTGACAAGGCCTTTCGTGCAGCAAGTCGTCGAATTGGAAAACGACAATATACGGTTCCCTATTTCATCGCAAGCCATCCGGGAAGTGGCCTTGAGGAGATGATCGAACTAGCAATTTTTTTGAAGCGTAATGGGTACAAACCCGATCAGGTCCAGGATTTTATTCCCAGTCCTTTTGACATTGCAGCCTGCATGTACCACACCGGCCACGATCCGATGACAGGAAAATCGGTCACGGTTACAAAAGGGCTTCGGGATCGCCGAATGCAAAAGTCACTTCTCCAGTTTTTTAAACCAGAGAATTATTTTGAAGTGCGTAAAGCACTTGAACACGTTGGGAGGCATGATCTTATTGGCTCTGGCTGTGATAGCTTAATACCAGACCGACCTCCACGAGAGGCTCTTGACAAAAAAAGACGGAACGCGAATCAAGCCTTTGCTGAACAAAAATCTGGAGACCACATTCGAGGTCTAAGGAAAACAAGAAAAAAACAGGGGGGCAGAGTGTCCCGTTCGCAGAAAACAGTGGGTTACAGGCCAAAGCGTCCTGGAAATGAATGAGTCGTATCGCCAACCATTGATGAGCAAGGACAACGTGGTCTTTGACATCTATTATTTATGTACATGTCGCACACAATTCATGACAATAGAATCAATCGAAGGTGAATCGAATGAAACGAATCCTGTTCTTGGCTTTGTTAGCGGTCGCGGTACTCGGGGCTGTGACACCTCCTCGTTTAGCTTTTGCCGTCAGCCCCAGAAATCCATATCGAAGCTTTAATTTAAGTGGTGTTAATTATGGTTCAATGCGTTGGGAGCGTACACAACGGCAAAAACAAGGTACCCGTTCTTTTAACCAGTGGTCAGCTGGAAATTCTAGAACACGCTCAAGTCGTTCAATGAGAGTTGATAGATTTCGAAACGGTATATACATGTCCAGTGGGGGGATCAATGATGGAACAACGCAGAACAAAACAATGAGAACGTCCTCACGCTGACTCGACTGAATTTTCTTCATTTGATGGATCGTTCTGATAAATCCGATACTTTTTGGTCACTAAGGCACCACCTCGTTCGAGAGTTCGTTTCGAAAGATGATTGCTCTCTAGGACCCAAGAAAACTCTACTTCCTTCATGCCCCACTTGTAGAGCCGCGGAACAAGCGCCGCATGTAGCACAAGACCTACACCCCAAGCTTGATACTCTGGAACAACATTGGTGCTGATTGCTCTCATACGTTTAATAGCTGACTTGTTCCACAACAACTTTAAGAACCCGAAAGGGAAAAGTCGTCCATTCATTGCTTTGATACGTGAGTTGTAATCAAGCAAACAGAAAACAGTACCGATAGGCTTCCCATCGACTTCAGCTACTAAAGAAAGTTCTGGAACGATAAGGTGCTTTAAATGCTTAGCCATGTGATTTACCTCACCTTTTGAAAGGGGCACGAACCCCCACGTTCCAGCAAGACTTGTATTATAAATATCAAGGAACATACGAACCTCTTCGGTAAACCTAGAACGATCAAGAGATCGAACTGAAACACCGAAACGATCCTTCACGCCCTCGACCATTACACCTAACTTCGAATCTATGCCCTCGAGCATCGACATCTCACCCCAAAAAGCATATAGGTCTTCAATTTTTTTCAAACCATTTGCTTCAATAAGATCTGCATAATAAGGCCGGTTGTGTGTCATCATAAAAAAGGGTGGTGTTGCAAATCCCTCAATTAATAATCCACACTCGTAATTCAAAGATGGATTGGCAGGACCTCGCAAACACGACATCCCCTCATCTGAGAGCCAATTCTTTGCGGCATCAAATAATTTGGTTGCAGCCTCAAGGTCATCATGACATTCAAAGAAGCCAAAGAATCCACGGTTTTCTTTATAACGCTCGATATGACCGACATTGACAATGGCCGTAATACGACCGACGTCTCTGCCACCACGTGTGGCTAAAAATGACTTCGTCTTATTTCGCGCATAAAACGGGTGTGGATGAAACCCTAGCAATTCCTCCTGAGCACGTCGCAACGGCGGAATCCAACAAGTATCACTGGCGTATATCTGCCAAGGCAGATCAATAAACCTGCGCTGCTGACGACGATGAACAACTGCCTCGATGCTAATAGCCGACACGTAAAACCCCTCTAAGTAGTGGTGTTAGTCTGCGTGCATTCCCAACAATAACATTCTCTCAATAACGCTAAATTCTCCTATAAAACAATAGAAAACGTCAATGTCAGCTTCCTCCAGAATGATTCAACTTCTCCCAAAGTTGCCTTATTTTTTTTTCCGATTTAACTCATATGAAGAGACGTTATCGCCCCTTCAAAGGAATCATTTCCTTAAAGAGCCAACGCACGTACAGCAAATATCGACGTAGTGAACCCCTGATCTTGATAGCCATGCCCGATCTCCATAATTCGTACAACAAAGTCCATGGCAAATCTTGCCTTGTAACTGGTGCTACTGGACTGGTTGGCAACAATGTTGTTCGAAGATTTCTCGACGCTGGCTGGAACGTAAAGGTACTCGTTCGGCCTCGCCACAGTGGACCCACTATTGAATTAGAAGGTCTCCCTGTTGAGCGAATTACTGGTAGCCTCGAAGACGTAGATAGTCTCCGCAAATCTGTCGACGAGATTGATCTAGTCATTCACTGTGCTGCGATGGTGCATTGTGGCTGGAGTTATCATGACGAGATGTATCGTGTCAATGTGGAGGGAACAGCCCGTCTTGCTGAAATCACACGCTTGGTAGGTGCTCGCTTTATTCATGTGTCGAGTGTTGATGCTCTTGGATTACGCTCTGATGGCATTCCTGCTGATGAAGAAACACCACCAGGTGGTATGGTTGAATGTCCATATGTATTAACAAAAAGAATGGCCGAATCTGCTGTCCTCACAGAAGTTGACCGTGGCCTCGATGCTGTGATTGTAAATCCTGTATATATGATTGGTCCATGGGACTGGAAGCCTTCTAGTGGTCGTATGCTCCTTGAAGTCGCAAGTGGAAAAGGCCTTTTAGCCCCTCCTGGTGCCAATGACTTTGTGGATGTTCGTGATGTCGTAAGTGGTATTGAAGCGGCAAATAAACACGGCCAAACAGGTCGCCGCTATATCCTAGGGGGACATGCTCTAAGCTATCTTGCCGCGTGGAAAGTATTTGCGGAAGTCGCAGGTCGTCGCCCACCCATCGGAAATGCTCCTCCGCTAGCAGTCCGAACTGCTGGTCGGCTTGGAGATCTCGCTTGCACACTCCTTCGACGTGAGCCTCCCGTGAATTCAGCGGCAGCAGAAATGTCGATGCTTCGCCATAACTTCTCGTGTAAACGAGCAATTAATGAACTCGGGTACAAAATTCGCCCGTTAGAAGTCGCTGCAGCTGATGCTTGGGCATGGTTTTGTGAAAATGGGTACGCAAAAAATTCAGGAGAGCGTTACACTCAACTAGCATCATGCCACACATCCTACTCGTCGAAGACGAGGACCATCTCGCCATCGGCATCCGGTACAACCTGACGTCTGAAGGCCTGACGGTAACAACTGCTGCCGATGGACACGACGCTTTGGCTCTTCTTGATAAGCCAAATGCAGATATTGATCTCGTGGTACTTGATGTAATGCTGCCGGGCCTAAGTGGCTACGCTGTCTGCGAAGAGATTCGAAGTCGAGGCAACTTGATTCCGGTAGTCATGCTCACAGCGAGAACACTCGTTGAAGACCGTATTCGAGGATTTGACGCTGGAGCAGATGTTTACCTCCAGAAGCCTTTTGATCTCGATGAACTTCTTTCAGTTATACGTAGTCTGCTTCGTCGACGCCGAAATGGCATAGAATCAGTTCACGAAGAATACACTTCGAATCACTCCGGAAACAGCTTCTCATTCGGTAAAGCCCATATCAATTTTGATACCTGGGAGGCTTGTTGTGATAATCGTCAAATTCGACTCACTGTGCTGGAAATGAAACTCCTTCGATATCTCATCGAACACGAAGGTCTCGTGTTGTCTCGAACTGAATTACTTAAAAATGTATGGGGAATGGATCGTGCACCGGCGACACGAACCGTCGACACCTTTATGCTTCATCTAAGAAAATTATTTGAGGCAAACCCATCTGAACCACGTCACTTTCTATCTGTCCGAGGTGCTGGCTATCGTTTTGTCAGTAATTCCATCGAACATTCAGAACAAAAAAAGTAGAACTTTTTAACTTGAGAGTAGGGCACTGGCAGCTGCAGATGGGTCTGAACTTACCAAGAGCGATTCACCAACGAGTATCGCTTGAACTCCGGCAGCCTCAAGCTGCTCAACATCAGCTCGTGAGCGAATTCCGCTTTCAGCGACAAGCACACATTCTGGTGGGATTTTTTCTTTCAGCCTCAAAACATGACCAATATCTGTTTTCATTGTGCTCAAGTCTCGATTATTAACACCTATGAGAGTTGTTCCTAAATCTAAAACCCGTGAAAGGTTTTCGCTACTATGCAATTCAACAAGTGGTGTCATTCCAAGATCGATAACTTCTCTATAGAGGCTTCTTAGGAGACAGTCATCAAGACACTCAGCAATGAGAAGAACGGCATCAGCTCCATAGAGACGTGCCTCATTTACTTGGTACGAATCGACAATAAATTCTTTTCTTAATACAGGCAACGAGGACGCTCTCCGAGCAGCTACGAGATCCTCGAGACTGCCTCCGAAATCCTCCCCATCGGTCAAGACTGAAATCGCTGCAGCTCCAGCTTTTTCATAGCCACGAGCTATCTCGGCCGGTTCAGCACCGGGACGAATCTCACCCGCCGAAGGACTGCGTCGTTTGAATTCTGCAATTAAACGCATTCCAACTGGCCGAGACACAGCTGCAAAGAAATCTCGCGGTTGATCACAATTATCAAGTTGCTTCTTAAGACTGGAAAGTGGGAGTACGGCCTTTGCTTCAGCCACTTCTTTTCGTTTTCGAATTATGATTCTGTCAAGCACTGACGACATCTGGTTCTCACATGATTAGGACTTTCGGAACACAGCTTTCACTAAAAGGACTTGTGTTGTCGTGACAAGTATTTATGCCGATGAATATACTTCGCGAAGTATACGGCTTGTCACCCGGAACAAACCGAATTCTTGTCCATCTTCAACTAGTGTCGGAAATGGCGTCGCGAAGTGAAGATCATCGGAAGATTTGCTTCATTTGCCGCTGCAATAACCTCTGGATCTCGCTTTGAACCACCAGGCTGAATAATAGCTGCAATGCCAGCTTGCTTAATAAGTTCAATTGAATCTGGGAACGGGAAAAATGCGTCTGATGCAAGCACGCCACCTTGTGCTCGATCACCTGCTTTTTCTAATGCTATTCGAACTGCATCAACCCGGCTTGTTTG
>PKCL01000144.1 GCA_002862165.1 Planctomycetaceae bacterium | reverse complement strand
GAAAGTATTCGAGGGGATCGCCGTTTGCCAAGTGGTGCATGGGATTGGTGGCTAGAAGGTGAATCAGATATTGCCTATTTGAGAATAAGTTATTTCAGTAATCAGACCGGGAGTCAGTGCTCTGACATACTTAAAGATCTTGCAAGCGAAAATGAGTTAAAAGGTCTAATTATTGATTTGAGAGGTAACACGGGTGGCATACTAGAGTCTGGTATCTCGGTGTGTGATCTTTTTCTTGAGGATGAATTAATTGTTGCAATCACGAATGCAAAAAACAGCGATCGTTTCGGGCCGAAAAAGCAAATTCAGCAAGAATGGAAGGCATCACCTGGAAAAATATTACAAGGTGTACCGATTGCTGTCCTCATAGATGAATTTACTGCGAACGTGTCTGAAATAGTCGCCGCATGTCTGCAAGACTGCGGCCGAGCAACAATTGTGGGTAGCCGTTCTTTTGGGAATGCTTCGGTTCAGACAGTCACAGTACTTTCGAGTGGCTCCGGGGCAATACGACTAACGACAAATGAATATCAGAGACCTAGCGGTGCTCATCTCAATAGGTTGAGTACGAGTCACGATTCGGATTCATGGGGCGTTCGACCCAATTCTAACTTTGCCTTTTCGCCCACTCGGCAGCAGCTTGAAAACTGGATTTCTTGGAGAAGACAGCGTGATCTTGTGCGTGTCCGTCAGCCCAATGAGTCAGTCGACCCCGGAGCACTATTGCCTCAACATGCTGATCCTGTACTCGGGCGAGCACTCACGCTTTTTCGTTCAGAAGAACGCCTGTAAAAGGCATGGGACGATAGTCAGTCGCCTCGGGCTCTATGAATTAATAATTCGCGTTAAGGCGTTACGTGCTTCAGCAGCGAGAAAAAAACTGCCTGCTACACACAGCAGGCCTGTTTTTCCAGATAGCCGCTTTCCGATCAGCACTGCCTCTGTAGGCGAAACTGCAACATGAGGCTCCTGCCATCCTCCTTTTTTTGCCGCATCACGCAACCTCGTGATCGTGGCAGCTCGTGGATTTGTGGCATAGCGTGTGAGCACGACGTCCGTGAAATACGTTTTACTTATTCGCAGCATCGCTTTAAGTTCTTTGTCAGCGCTTGCTGCAAAAATAAGAATCCGTTTTTTAGGCTGGTTGTTTTGAGCTCCCAGTGTTTGTACTAAAGAATGCATTGAAGCAACGTTATGTGCCGCGTCAAGAATGATTGGTGGAGAATATGAAATCCATTCAATCCGAGCTGGGAGGCATGTTTTCCGAAGGCCGACAGCGATGTCTTGATCGGCTATCTGAAATCCTTGTCCTGCAAGTACTTTCGTAGCAATGATTGCGGAGGCAGCATTTTCTGCCTGGTGAATACCTGCCATTGCGATGCTGTAGATTTCCGCCGGGGATCCTGGTGGCGCCTGAATTTCGAATGAATGTAAATTGTTTTGAGCCGAATTTCCTTTTTTGTTTGCTCCCACCTTTGATGGACGTACTGTGAAGTCTCGGTTCAAAATAAATATTTTAGTCCGCTTTAGTGCAGCTCTTTCGGCTATGACTTTCATGGCGTCGGGGTGCAGAGCCGTCGATACAACAGGGCTACCACGTCGTATGATCCCAGCTTTTTCGAATGCAATGGCACGGATAGTGTTTCCCAAGACATCGGTGTGGTCGAGACTGATGTTTGTAATCAATGAGACAATAGGATTGCAGAGGTTTGTTGCGTCGAGTCTTCCACCAAGACCAGTCTCAATGACAGCAAGGTCAACACCTTTTCGCTCAAAGTGAATAAATGCAATAGCTGTCAGGATTTCAAACCAAGTTGGCCCAGTTGTATTTTTACGTAATGCAAGTTGATCGAGCCGTTCAACAATAGGAATTATTTTATGGAAAGCGGTGAGTAAGTCGGCTGTAGAGATCTGCCTGCCCGCTATAGAAATCCGCTCTTCGATTTTGTCAACGTGAGGAGAAAGATAGCACCCAACGCGATAGCCAGCAGACTGTACGATCGCTGCTAGCATTGCGGCGGTCGATCCCTTGCCCTTTGTGCCAGCAAGATGTGCGGAAGGAAACTGACGCTGTGGGTTATCAAGTGCTTTGAGTAGAGCACCCATCCGAGATAGGGTGAATGTTGTTTTTTTTCCAAGTTTTGTCGGTGTCTGCTCAAAGTTTGATCGTCTGTCAAGCCATTGGAGCGCTTGAAGCCGCGTGAGACGTTGTTTCGTTTGCTTATCGACTCCCATGAAAATATCTCGGCAATTCAGGGAAGGTGGTTGTTTTAGGTAGCGAATTTAGCAAGTACTTTGGGAAACCGCCGTTGCATTTCGCCGAGCTTTTTTCAACGCTCTGCAAAACAAGTCTGCCGTACATTCCGTATTCTTTCTGCGATACTACTCGTGCTCCCATTAAAAACCTGCTCATACGTCCTGGTTTCGATCTGTTTTTTCGATCGGGTAGCAACGGTGTGCCAAAAATCGTACTGCCAACAAAAAAATAGTGACTTGGCGAGGTGGCCAGTTCATCAAAATAATTCAACAGCACCATTATACCAAAAAGTAGTTACGTTTTTACTGTTGAGTCTGCTTTGGGAAGCTTCATGGTTGCAAGCCGACGACTATGTTCTCGATGAGTCGGGGCAATTAGTTGAGATCCCTATCTTAATTTCAGATGAACTTACGGGACCAACGCTTTTTGTTGGTATTGATGGTGAAAACTGTGACTCGTATTCCGATAATTGGTGTCAAAGATACGGAGGGGAGTCTTCGTGTATTGGATTACCTCGGAAGCAGTGCTGGCCGCGATGGTTTGCAAGTGCAAGTGGTCTTGTGATGACGCGTTCACTTCCCGACGGCAATACTTCAACAGGGCCTGGAGGGCTTGCAGTTTCTACACGCTCAGCCTCAGCGAGTTGGCCAGGAGGATTAGACCTAAAATTGGGCCGATGGTTTGGTGAACGGCAAGAGCACGCGATTGAGTTGATCTATTGGGGGGTTTACAACATCGGGTCATCGGCCCCACAGCAAACAGGCGGGACCAGCGGAGTGCTATCTCGATCAGACACAATAAATAATATCGAAATCAACTGGCTCTATGCACCACGAACTCGCCCAGAGTTTCATCAGGGAAATAAACGCGTGAATTGGATGTGGTTGGCAGGATTTCGATTTTTTCAACTTGAGGATCAACTAAGTCTTGATGTGACATCTTCCAACTTTGATCTAGAAACATCGACAAATAATAATTTGTTTGGTGGGCAGATCGGAGGGCGGTTTGACTGGGAGATTGCACCCCGAATGAGATTCGTCGTAATGAAGAAATTTCTGCTTGCTGGAAACGCTAGTAGCAATAGAGCAATACAAAATAATGGAGGGACAACTGATGTCCGCTCCACAGCCGATGTGTTCTCATGGTTGGGGTCCGTCGACACTTCGGTTGCCTGGGATCTCACTGACCGATGGAGCCTTTGGTTAGGTTATCGCGTTGTGGGTGTTGATAATATTGCACAGGCTGACGGGCAGTGGCCGTCGAATTTGCCGGCACCATCAGCAGCCAGCTTGCAGGGGATTACAACAGGCTCCGAATCAATTATTCATGGTGCATTTGCTGGCTTTGAGAGTCGCTACTAATCGGTGAATACACGAACGGGAAAACCACGCAGCTCTTTTGGTTTTGGGGGTTGAAACTATATTGCCCTTTTTGAATTGATATCCAAATTGAACAGTATTACGTAGCTCCAGTCCGTACAGAGGGTCTGGCATGAACGTCTTCGTGCTAAAATATTTCGATCACGTAAGAGTTCCGCTTGTGAAGGAGGTGTTCCCCGATACACAACATGAAAACTTTAAAAGTATGTAGGAAAATATCGAAACTGTAAGTTACGCAAAGATGGTGACAGAATCTATCGGAAGTGGGTGTTCTCAGATTTTGTTCTGCATTTGTTTTCATGATGAAAGTCGCAAGACTCTCCGAAGATGAGCAGCACCACCCAGATCTTCATCTTGTGCAGTATCGTAGCGTCAGTGTTGAATTTTAGACGCACGCAATTCACAGATTATCTGAAAATAATTTTATCCAGGCATCAAAAATTGATGCACTATTGTAAGAGTAGCCGATCGTCTTAGCCGCCGCAGTAATCAATAGCCCTTGCAATTTCACTCTTCAGGTTTTGTCGACTGATGATCCTGTCGATGAATCCATGCTCAAGTAAGAATTCACTTGTTTGAAATTCTTCCGGAAGCTCAACCCGAATCGTTGCCTTGATTGTTCTCGGACCGGCAAAGCCAATCAGAGCCCTTGGCTCTGCAAACACAAGGTCACCGAGAGAAGCGAAACTTGCAGCCACTCCGCCCATCGTTGGGTTTGTAAGCACTGAGATGAATAGTCCGCCAGACTCCGAATAACGAGCTAGTGCAGCCGAAACCTTTGCCATTTGCATAAGAGACAGAATCCCTTCATGCATTCTTGCACCACCACCAGAGGCACTAATTATAATCAGTGGTAGTGAGTCCATGGTTGCGCGTTCAACGAGTCTTGTAAGTCGTTCACCCACAACACTTCCCATGCTGCCCATGATAAATGAGGAGTCGGTGACCCCACAGGCAACGCGTCGAGCACGAATCATTCCTGTTCCAGTGAGAGCTGCGTCGGACAGTCCTGTTCTTTTTTGTTCCGATACGATTCGGTCTGCATACGGTTTTTTGTCGTTGAAACGAAGTGGGTCAGTGGGGAGTAGTCCACCGTCCCACTCTTCAAAGGTGCCCGGATCGAAAAGTTGTTCAATTCGTTGCTTTGCCGAAACGTACCAATGAAAGCCGCATTGCGGGCAAACATTAAGCATCTGTTCGGCTTCTTTGCGATAAATTGTTGAGCCGCATCCATTACATTTGAGCCATAATCCTTCGGGCACACCTCTCTTTGAGCGTGAGCCTGGCATCCGTGGGCCTTCTGTCAATGAAGGTTGCTGTAACATTTCTTCTTGCTGATTTCGAAAGCCCGACTCAGTGTCAGAATTTTGATCAGTTTTTGTGGACTGCTTCTGCGTCATTCCTATTTTTCCGAATTTGATTACTTTGCCCGAGTTCTGGAGGACTCAGGAAGTTGGAACTTGGGGGAAACCAGCGATCAATAGATTACCAATCGAGGTGATTAGATGGCTACCATAATTGTTTGGTTTCGAGTGTCACCTCGCTTTTCTTGCCAAATCTTCAAGTTCTTGCAATGCATGGGCATAATTTTCTTGTTGGAGAACGGCGCTGCCTGTGACGATCAAATCTGCCCCAGCCTGCGACACAGATGCAATGGTTTTGGTTGAAATTCCACCATCTACACCAATATAAAAATCTTGGCCGTGAGCAGTTCGTAATTCATGTAGCCGGCGTATTTTCTCAATCGCTGATGGTTGGAACACTTGTCCACCAAATCCTGGCTCTACACTCATTACAAGGACACCGTCACAGTGACTAAGGAGTGGCTCAACATCTGAGACTGGTGTATTTGGGCTTATTGCGAGATGAGCCCGAATACCCGTGCTGGCAATAGTTGCTAGGGTGTCTTCCGGTCTTGTGAGACCTTCTATGTGAACAGTAACAATGTCAGCCCCGATGTTTGCGTAGTCGATGGCTGTTTTATCTTGGTCTTCGACCATCATGTGAACTTCGATAGGCACGGTAGCTGTACGACGAACAGCTTCAACAATGACCTTGCCATAAGTAAGTTGAGGAACAAACTGACCATCCATAATATCGAGATGCAGCGCTTTTGCTCCAGCCTCTTCAAGCTTTTTTATTTCATCGGCGAGGTGGCCAAAATCACACAGTAACAGAGCTGGGAGAATAATGGGGGTGTCCATGACAAGCGGTGTTGTTCTCGGAGGAATTACTGAGTGCATAGACTCTCCCAATATAGTTTTCCGTTGAATGTCATTATTCCCTGAACAGCATAACATTACCGCTTCTTGCATTAGTGTCACAATCTGAAGGGGTAGTTTTGATGGCATGTAGTTGTTCAAGATAAATTGCCAAGAATTCGTATAATTGAATACGTCATAGTAGATTTCGAGTTTTCCGACAGCCTTGGTATTTCGGTTTTGCGAATCCGAGGAGCGGGAAGTAACCTTTGGAGAGAGAATCAAGTTCCTAAGTGTAGCGGCGGTCAACCAGCACAAGAGAGAGGCAAATATGTCTTCGACTTCGCAGAAATTTATTTTGTGCGTATGCATGTTCTTTGTCTTCATCGATTTAGCGTACTGTGATGAACTTGTAAGCGTCCTTCTCACAGGTCCAGAAAAGGCGGCAGTCGGTGATAGCGTGGCATTCGAAGTCGAGCTTGTGAATCGCTCTGGAAAGCAGTTGTCTCAGCTTCGAGTGGTTGATTATTTTGATACAGGCCTCAGACATCCTGTTTCTGCAAGCCCTATTGAGCAATCTGGAACAATTGTTCTTGCTGCAGGAACATCCCGCCGATTGACACTCGAATTTCAGGTTGTTGAATTAGGACGGCAGTGCCACCGAGTTGAAATCCTTGATCAGACAAACACGGCTGTGGGCTCGGGAACAGCATGCGTAGAAGCTGTCCCGCCAAATTCTCCAGCAGCCCCTGCACCTGGAGCAAGTCAGGCACCTGGAGCAAGTCAGGCACCTGAAGCAAGTCAGCCGTTTCCGATCAAGGTGCCAGAGTCACAATCGGCTGGGCCACTACATCCAGCTTTTAAGGATGGTCCTCCTAATTCAGTTCCTCAGCCTTCGGGATCTCGTGACTCCCCGCTTTCTCAATTACCAACAACCCAATTACCAACAACCCGGAGCCCGCAACCAAGTCTCTCACCACAGTCCGGTAATGTCGCACAGCCTCGCAGCGTTGTGGAGCAGACTGACTCAAACCCTGTAGACGAAAAGACAGTCAAGTCTGAAGGAACTGCAAAAATAGAAGCAACAAGTCCTCGGGTTGAATCATCTCCAGTACCGATTGTCACTCCCTTGAATGATAGCGCTACTACATTACCACCAAACGTGGTTGGGCCAAATGTGGCCTCACTCTCCACTGCACCGCAAGCGAGTCCAGCCTTTAAAGTTGCGATTGCGGGGCCATCTGAGTTAAATGCTGGAGGCGTAGGAGAGTTTGTCGTGACGATCGAAAATACAGGAACGGCTTCCTCGAAAGAAATCTCCCTTGAAGTGATGTGGGATTCATTTCTTACACCACTAGAAGCATCAGACGGATATGTGTTGGATCAAAACAAGGCGACCTGGTCTATTCCGCCAGTAGCAATTAATGAAAGTATTCGACGTCAAATTAATGTTCGTGGAGTCATAAGAGCGGGCGAAGAGGTCTCTCCTTCTGGTGCACGAGCATGCGTTCGTACAGTACTAAGTGATTTGCCAGGAGGAGCAATGGTTGCGGATGAGAAATGTGTTGTTGTGAAGTCTGGTGCACCTCGTTTTCAGTCGCCAGCAGAAGCAGGACTTTGTTTGAATTTGGCGGACCTCGATGATCCGGTACGGTCCGGAGGTGGCACCACACTCATTTGTACTGTTTTGAATCGTGGAGATAAGCCAAGCGGCACTTTGAAATTAGTTATTCAATTGCCCGAACACGCTCGTCTTGTTGGGAATCCCATGCCGTCACGAGTCCGAATTGACGGTAGCGAAATCACATTCGATGGAATTCATAGTCTTGCTGCTGGTGGTCGATCAACGTTTGAACTCATTTATCGATTACCTGCCGGAGAAAGCGGTGAGGCCAAGGCTTCCCTTGGTGGTGAAAATCTTGATGGGAAGCTCGAGGCAGCGTGTAAAACTACTTTCCTACCACTTTGAGGCGTTGCGGAAGAAGATATCACGAAGACTCGCCGATTTTCAGGTTCAGGCTAAAGTACACTAGAAAACGATCGTTACTGTGAGTAGAAAGTGTTTTGGCCAGATGGACACTATGGATTCGGTTCTTAAGGAACCAGCTCTTTCGAGGGCATTGGACAAACCCTTAGGCAAGAAGACGTCACAAAAGGATATGACAGATTACCGAATTGAACTTGGTGATTCCCGTGAGAGGCTCATCCGTCATCCCATATACGGCCTTGTCGACACGCCTGAACGCATGAGACTCTTCATGCAGACCCACATCTGGGCCGTCTGGGATTTTCAGAGTTTGCTGAAATCAGTTCAGCAACAATTATCGTGCGTTACTGTTCCGTGGGTTCCGACGCCAGATCCTGAGGCCCGTCGGTTGATCAATGAGATCGTTCTTGATGAAGAATCTGATGAACTACCGAATGGCAGCTTTGCTTCACATTTTGAACTCTACCTTCGGAGCATGGAATCGGCTGGAGCAGATACGAATCCGATAAGTTGTGTAATTGAACGAATTAGGTCAGGTGATCCGATTTCTGAGGTTCTCCAAGATCCAACTGTTCCGACTGAGGCGAGAGAATTTGTGAATCGTTCATTTTCGATCATTTATTCTGGCAATGCTCATCGTATTGTTGCTGCTTTTACGTATGGACGAGAAGATATCATCCCAGATATGTTTCGACAGGTTGTCGTAAAACTTGCTACATACAGCCCTGAAATATGGGGGCAGTTCCGCTATTATCTTGAGCGTCATATAGAGCACGATGACGATCGTCACGGTCCAGTGTGCCGCCGAATTGTTGCGACAATGTGCGGCAACGACCCTGTGCGATGGGCCGAAGCATCCGAAACGGCACGGCATGCTCTTGAAGCGAGAATAGCCTTGTGGGACTCACTAGCAGCCCGGCTTGTCGCTGTGTGACAAAGTTTGTTTTTATCAAAAGCAAGAAAGCAGCTATTTCGCAGCTGCTAAATCTGCTTGTTTTCGTTCTTCAACAACTTCTTTTTGAACGTTCGCTGGCATGGGACGGTATTTGAAAAATTCCATTGAAAATACACCTTGGCCCTGAGTGAGGCTTCGAAGGTCAGTGGAATATCCAAATGTCTGAGCAAGCGGTACCTCCGCAATAATGGTAGAAGAATTTCCAACCGTTTCCGTGGATACGATGAGCCCCCGACGTTTATTGAGCTCACCAGTCACAGGGCCTTGAAAGTCAGCAGGAACTTCGACTTCAATTTTCATGATAGGTTCCAACAAAACCGGTTTTGTTTTCAGGAATGCTTCTCGAAACCCGGTACGAGCACAGAGTTGAAAGGCCATGTCGGAGGAGTCAACATCGTGATATGAGCCATCAGCAAGTGTTGCTTTGACCCCAACAATTGGGAACCCGGCAATAGGGCCTTTTTCCATAGACATTCGAAAACCCTTTTCGACTGATGGAATGTATTCACGTGGAATACGGCCGCCAACAACCTTATTTTCAAATTCAAAATTCTCATCGGCATCTTCTGGCATGGGAGACAATTCACCCACAATATGAGCGTATTGTCCAGAACCACCAGTCTGCTTTTTGTGTTTGTAGTCATACTCGGTAGGACGTGTTGGAGCTTCACGGTAGCTTACTTTTGGAGCACCCACTTCAACGTCAACTTTGT
>PKCL01000110.1 GCA_002862165.1 Planctomycetaceae bacterium | reverse complement strand
ATATGCTTACCAGGGTTTGTTCTGGCAGTGCCGAGCATAATTCCTTGACCAGATCGGGTTCGCTTTAAAAACTCCGGGGTTACCGCGATATAGTCTTTACCTTCAACGAGTGGCTGCTCGGACGAGAAGTCAGCGAGAGATGAGTAGCCATGTTTCATTCCAACTACTTCGGTGTCATTTCGCATGAATGATGTGGCTGCTGTTGAAATAACAGCATTTGCTCCCGGAGCTGGACCACCTGCAAAGAGAATGGCGACGCGACGAAAATGGTGAGCTGCTTTTGGTGGGCGTGAGAGGGATTCGGCCATGAGCTGGAGGGCTCCACTGGGAAAGGCGGGAGGGTGTCAGGAACGTGAGAGAAATCTAGCAAGCATTGGGCTGCTTTTGTAGGGGGTAGTTTGCAGCAAGAGGGAATGGCTGCTCGAGGGGTACAAGGGTGCGATACCGAGTAGGTTCAGATCTACGTGCAGTGCATGACTAGTCTGCGAGAAGTCGTTCCACAAATTTTGTATCGATCGTTGCTTCGTGGAACGCTGAATGCGAGAGGAGGTCTAGGTGAAGTGGCACTGTGGTGGCAATACCTTTAATTTGAAGTTCACGTAAGGCACGGGTCATCGTCTCAATTGCAGCCTCACGAGTTGGTTGGTGCACGATGAGTTTTCCAATAAGTGAATCATAATACGGTGGGACGACATATCCTGCTGCAACATGAGAATCAAAACGAACGCCAAAACCCCCAGGCACGATGATCTGCTCAATCTTGCCGGGGCATGGTCTGAAGTTTGCAGCCGGGTCTTCTGCATTGATACGGCATTCAATTGCATGACCATGAGGCACAATATCTTCTTGTTTGAGCGTCAGTTTTTCACCAGCCGCTACCCGAATCTGTTGCTTGAGTAGATCAATGCCTGTGACCATTTCTGAGACTGGATGCTCAACCTGAATGCGGGCATTTACTTCGATGAAGTAAAAGTTGTTGTCTTGGTCAACAATGAATTCAACCGTTCCGGCAGAGTAGTATCCCGAAGCTTTGGCTAGGCGGACTGCAGCTGCGGTCATGGCTGCTCGAGTCTCTTCAGGGAGGCGAGGAGAAGGGCTTTCTTCTATGAGTTTTTGATGACGGCGTTGTGTTGAACAATCACGTTCCCAAAGATGAAGCATAGTGCCGTGTTGGTCGCCGAGTACTTGAATCTCGACATGTCTTGGTTTTTCCACATATTTCTCAATATAGATTCCGGCGTTCCCGAACGCAGCTTCAGCCTCCGCGGAGGCCTGTTGCCATGCTGTCGAAAGGGCAAGGTCATTGGCGGCAACCCGCATGCCTTTACCACCACCACCAGCTGTTGCTTTGAGGAGGACTGGAAAGCCTATTTCTTTGGCGACCTTGATGGCTTCTTGTTCGCCTGATAACAGTCCTGGGCTTCCAGGTACTGTTGGAACATCTGCTTCTCGGGCGAGAGTTCGAGCCGAATTCTTGTCACCGAGTCGCTCCATCGCTTCCGGACTTGGGCCAATGAATTCGATGTCGCACGAGCGACAGACTTCTGCGAAGTGGGCATTTTCCGAGAGAAATCCATAACCAGGATGAATAGCCTGCACATTGCCAATCTCAGCTGCGCTAATAACACGATCGATTCTTAGGTAGCTGTCTGCCGCTTTCGCAGAGCCAATACAGACGGCCTCATCCGCGAGATTGAGATACGGAGCGTCACGGTCAGCTTCACTGTAGACAGCAACGGTTTCAATACCGAGTTCACGACAAGCACGAATGACACGGAGTGCGATCTCACCACGGTTTGCGATCAGGATTCGATTGAACATGATTTCCCTGATTGGGGTATTGTCGAGCCGGCAGGCAGTTGGCTTACAAAAGCTCTATCCGGAATATGTGTGACTCGTAAAAAAGGATTTGATACGAGAAGAAGTATTAAATACCTGGGTCAACCTTGATAAGGGGTTGACCGAACTCTATAGGAGCACCATTTTCAACGAGTATGGCAACGACCTGTCCAGAAACACCTGCTGGAATTTCATTGAACACCTTCATCGCTTCTACGATACAAACGGTTTTCTCAGGGCCAATACGATCACCAACTTTTGCAAATGGAGGTGAGTCTGGGCTTGAGGCAAGGTAGAATGTTCCAACCATCGGGCTTTTTACCACAACCATACGAGCTTCTTCAGCCGACACGGTTGGGGCAGCTGGCTGGGCCGGAGCAGTTGGGGCAGGTGGTGGAGCAGCTACCGGCGCTGAATATGAGACGACTTCACCGCCTCTCTTGATTCGCACAGCGCTGTCGGCATGCTTCAAGTCGATCTCAGTGAGATCGTTTTCTTGCATGAGAGAAATGAGCTTGCGAACTTTGCGGACGTCAAAGACGTCGAATGATGGTTGGGACCCACTCATGGTGTCCATTTCTCCTCAAAAGGCCGGAGGTTGGTAATGTTGTATGCGTTCTAATAAATGGTATCGGCAAAACAGGAAACCAGATTCGACCGAAATGTGCCGAAACTGGGCCATAATCGGCCCAAAGGTAGCCATTTTGGCCCGTTTTCGTCAAGTTGGCGTAAAATCTATCGTCTCTTGTGTACTGGTTTCACGACTTTTGGGAAGTGGACTGAATGGAACAAAGCTCTGAGAAGTCACTGGATTTTGAGCCTCCAGCAGACCTTCCACGTTTACCTCGGCGTCAGAGTGACTCCAGTAAATATGATTATGGTCGTGTTGTTATCGTAGCCGGAAGCCGAGGGATGGCAGGGGCAGCCGCACTTTCTGCGATGGCGGCTCTCAGGAGTGGTGCGGGGCTTGTTGAAGTCATTGTGCCGGAATCCATTCAGGCGACTGTTGCAAGTTTTGACCCGTGTGTCATGACGCACGGTCTTCCAGAAGATGATGAAGGTCGTTTTGCACTGTCAGCGCTTGCTCAGATTCATAAACGTTGCACGAGGGCGGACGTAGTCGCTCTTGGTCCAGGGCTCGGTCGAAGTGATGGGCTCATTGGAATTGTTCATGATCTTTGGAAGACGCTACCAATGCCAGTGGTTGTTGACGCAGATGCGTTATGGGCACTTGCGCAAGATTCGGAGTGGCAGAAAGTCGAACATGCTGGGCCGAGGGTCCTTACTCCTCATGCCGGTGAGCTCCAATATCTTCTTGGTGACAATCCTTCACGGCGATTGAGTCACCCTAGGAAAGATTTAGAGCATGCTGCTACACGACTTGCCGAAGAGGCAGGTGTTGTGATTGTCCTCAAAGGCCCAGCCTCATTGGTTACAGATGGCACGGCAAGCACACACAATGAAACAGGGAACCCTGGCATGGCATCAGCTGGAACAGGTGATGTGCTTACAGGAATCATTACGGCATTGGTTGCGCAACAGTTGAGCATATTTGATGCTGCACGGCTTGGAACGTGGATTCACGGTGCAGCAGGTGATGTTGCACGTATTGAATGTGGAGAATATTCACTGACAGCAAGCCAGGTCATCAACAGTCTCTCTATTCCGTTTATGCGATGCGTCACAATTAGCAATACATAACGTTTTGTTTTTTAGCCGGTGGTGTTGTAGTTTGCCTTGGCGAGTGCCGGAGTTACCGCAGCGACTCCATCAGTCTGGGCAAGCCATAAGCGAGTTGTGTGAGGTACTTTTATGTTATGTCCGCCTGTAAAACTGCCAAATGCTGGCAGTATAAGAGCTATATCAGTTGCGACGAAACAGCGGCTTGTGATCCGGTCGCCACTTGGGCCTTTTATCGTTATGGTCGGGTGAATGTGGCCAGCAATTGTGAAGTGCAAGACCTCTTCATCGTGTTCAATGGGTTGGTTATGGACAAAGCGAAAAGGTGGTTCAATGATTTCCTTTTCGCACCGCTCGATACCAATTTCGTATGGTCGAAATCGTTTGCCGAGAGATTGGTCGTGATTACCAACCACCAGGGTCACCTGCGTGTCATGTGAAATCCGGACCTGCTCACAAAAGGAGCGAAACTCATCGAGTACTTGCGCAGTACACCCAGATCGAGCATGGAAGAGATCACCCGTGATCACGAGCCGCTGAGCTTTGCAGAACTGTATGATTTGGGAGAGTCGCTTGAGATCATGCTGTGCAGACCCTTCAGGAATGGGCATGCCAGCGTGTCTGAATGTTGCTGCTTTCCCAAGATGGATATCTGAGCAGACAACAGTCGAAGTTTTCGGGAGAAACGCTGCGCGGCCAGGAAGCAGTACGATGTCTGCATCAATAGGCAGGGTTTCACCTTCAGCGATAGCAATTCGCACGCTTTGGGGGTCTTGCAAGGGCAATGATGACGATGAATCTTTCTGTGTCATGCGTGTGCCGCTTGCTCAAGTTCTTCAGCCATCTGAGTGATTCGTTCTCGCCAGTTCTGGGTCGTGAGTCGCGACTGAATCTGTTCTGCCCAAATTGGAAAGGCAAGAGGAGAAAGCCGTGGGGTATCAATAACCACAATCTCTTTTTCAGCAATTGCATCAAGTGATTCAGAAAGCCGTTGGAATTCAAACTGCTGCTCCAGTACTTCTTGACGAGCCTGTTTGAGGAGCAGGTTTTCAGTGTCATACTCGCTGAGAACATCAAAAATTAAACCGGCCGATGCTTGTGTTTGTTTTGCCGATCGAGTGCCTCCCTGAATGAGTCCGGCGACGCGAGCAATTTCACGGAATTGCCGTTTGGCCATTTCCGTTCCGTTGAGGCATGCGCATAAATCTTCGAGTAATTGTCCAGGTTTGAAGAGTTGTCGAAAGTCACGTGCATCCAGCTTGAGCTGTTTTGCTCCAGTTAATTCAAACCCCCAGTCGTTTGATGCAAGCGTGAGCGTGCTTGGTGTTTGATTTGCAATTCTCCAAGCAAGTAATGCTGCCAACCCCTCGTGTACAAGTCGACCCTCGAAGGGGAATATGAAAAGATGATGCCCGTCACGACTGCGGGTTCGCTCGATAAGAAGCGTGTCTTCTGAGGGCAGGCGACTCCATTGTGCTTGAGTTGCAAGGAGCGGTGCTACGGCTTTTGTTTCTGGAGGTAAGGCCTGAGGTGGTGGATGTGTGGGTGAATCAGGGCGACTTTCTCCTGCCAGTCGAACTTGTTCAAGTACCGCTGCAGAAAGAAGAGTTGATAGAGGCATGCGGCCACCGTTCCAACGAGGAACTTGAATTCCATGACTGCCCCGAGACCGCTTGACCCAAGCTGTGAGGCCGTCAAAACGAAAAAGCTTCAGTGGACGACCCGCAAAAAGGAATCGATCTCCGGTATTGAGCCGGCTGATGAATGCTTCTTCAACAGTGCCTAGTCGACCACCGCGACACCATTTTACATTGACCGTTGCATTTGATGTGATTGTTCCAATATTCATTCGGTGCCGGCGAGCGAGTGCCGGGCTGGCAATGTACCAACGCCCAAAGCGTTCTTTGATTCGGCAGTAGTCAGGGTAGGCGGAAAGAGCATGACCGCCTCGGGCGGCGAAGTCGAGTGCCCAGTGCCAGGACTGTTTGTCGAGACCTGCAAACGCCACCGTTCCTTGCACTTCTTCGAAGAGTTCCTGTTCACGAAATCCACCACTGCAGGCAACTGTGACGATGTGCTGTGATAAACAGTCGAGGGTATTCGTGAGTGGACGTCTTGGTTCTATGGAACCAGCGGTTGCGGCGATTCTGGCGGCAGCACATTCAATAAGTTCGAGGGCATGCGTCGGTACGCAGATGAGACGGCCAACGGCACCTGGGGCATGACCACTTCGACCAGCCCGCTGAAGAATTCGTGCGATTCCCTTTGGGCTTCCAATTTGAAGAACTTGTTCAACGGGGCCGAAATCAACACCAAGGTCAAGGCTCGATGTGGCAACAACACACTTGAGAGTGCCATCGCGAAGTCCTGCCTCCGCTCCATTGCGTAATTCACGGTCAACAGAACCGTGATGCAATGCTAATTTGTCTTTCCAGTCTGGCCTGGCGTTTCGAATGGCATCATACCAACGCTCAGCCTGCGAGCGAGTATTTGTAAATGCTAGTGTTGTCGTTGCATGTTCCAGTGCTTCGATAACTTGTGGGAGAAGCCGGAGCCCGAGGTGGCCTGCCCATGGGAATCGCTCAATTGGTTCTGGGATAAGTGTAGAAAATTCAAGGTTTCGGGGTGCATTTGCTTCTATAAGGTGTGCATGTCTGCTTCGTTGTGGCCCGACAAGTGCGGTGACGGCCTCGTCAAGGTTTGAAAGTGTTGCCGATAATCCCCATGTAATCACTTGAGGACGAATGGCCCTGAGCCTCGATAACGCAAGTTCGGTCTGCACGCCACGCTTTGTGCTCAGAAGTTCGTGCCATTCGTCGACAATAACAGTATCAAGATCAGCAAATATTTCTTGGCTGTCTTCGAGTGACAAAAGAATTGAAAGCGACTCCGGCGTGGTTATGAGAGCCTCGGGCCAGTTTTGTCGAAGTCGACGGCGATCAGCCGCCGAGGTGTCACCAGTTCTGGTACCCACTTGCCAGCACCTCCCAAACGCACCGGTAAGATCCGCGAGTGGTTCTTCGAGCGCACGGGCAGTATCGGTTGCCAATGCACGGAGTGGAGTTATCCAGACGATTCGAATGCCAGGTTTCTCATATTGAGTGGGAAGTATATAGCTTCGACAGAGTGCGCCGAGCCATGCGGCAAGCGTTTTACCAGTGCCGGTTGGAGCATGAAGAAGGCCGTCATTGCCAGCGGCCATCGCTTTCCACACTTCCTGTTGGAAAGCGAATGGTTTCTGATCTCGGTTGAGGAACCATTGTGTAAAGCGTGCAAACAGATCAGTCGGAGTGATCTTCGATTCTGCAGCAGGACCACTTTTTTGACGTGCGGAACTTTGTTTCGCTCGTGGCAACTTTCGAGAACTCTTCGTTTGTGATGCTGAAGGCATTTGTTTCACGCTGTCTACTCGCCTGTTATCTGTTCAAGAAGTGCTTTCAGGTCTGAGAGGGTTGCGGCCTCATGAGGCGATTTGTCTCGCCTCCATCTGGCAATTCTTGGAAAACGAACAGCGATACCAGATTTGTGACGAGTTGATTTTGATACATTTTCAAAAGCGAGTTGAAATACGAGAGTCGGTTTCACAATTCGGACAGGCCCATGCCGCTCAATTGTTGTGCTACGAATAATTTTATCAATTTCTATAAGTTCTTCATCGGTTAACCCACTATAGGCTTTGGCAATGGTGACAAGCTGATTTCCATCCCAGACCCCAAGAGTGTAATCAGTATGGAGACCCGCCCGTCGCCCATGGCCTGCCTGGGCATAATGCAGGACAGCGTCGATTTCGAGTGGCTCGACCTTCCACTTCCACCAATCGCCCCGTTGCCTTCCATGAGCGTAGCTGCTTGTTGTTCGTTTGAGCATGAGCCCTTCGACGCCACGGTGACGAGCATTCTGTCGCGCACAGCCAAGTTCGTCCCATGTTCCACCTGAGACAAGCGGAGAATGAAAAAGTCTGTCGTTTGTATTTCTATTTCCAACTTGAAGCTTCACAGCCCCTCCAGCAGATGCGGGTCTTTTTTCAAAGCCAGTTGGCACAATGGCCAGAAGTTCTTTGCGCCTGAAAGAAAGGGGCTCTGATCGAATGTCTTTCCCGTGTGCTTCAAGAAGGTCGTATGCAACAAAAACGGCCGGGATTTCAGCAAGGATTTTTTTCCCGACACGTTTCCGACTCGCCCTCTTCGACAGCATAGAAAATGGCAGGAGATTATTCGGCAGAGCTGCGAGAAGTTCACCATCGAGGACCGTGCCATCAGGTAGAGATTCTGCGGCATCGACAATCTCAGGGAAAGCATCATTCATTCGCTCTTCGCCCCGGCTCCAAATTGAGATACCAGCAGATCTGCGAACAATTTGAGCACGCATGCCATCCCACTTCCACTCCGCTTGCCATTCCGTGATTGATCCGAGTTCATGGACCTCGCCACTCATCGGGGAGGCCAGGAAGAAAGGGTAGGGGCGAAGACCGTCCACAGAAGTGGGTTCTGTTGAAATGAGTGATTGAAAGTCTTCCGCAGTTTCGATAGTCGCAGCCATCATGCGTTCAGCAAGAGTAGTCGGTTCGAGACCAGAAAGTTCAGCAAGTGCTCTGGCAACGAGTGTTCTTGATACACCAACACGACAGCCGCCGGTTACTAGTTTGTGCCAGACAATACGTTCACGAGGTTTGAGTCGCCTCCATGTTTCTTCAACCTTCTGACGCTTGTAAACATCGGGCTTTCCCTTGAGATCAATCACTGTTTCGTGCATGAAGTGAGAGAGTGAGAGGGAAGAGTGATCGGCGGTGGTGCCAGAGCCACCGGAGATGTTCGTGAGTTGCTCTGGCAAGATGAGTGCGAGCGTTTCAGCAAGATCGCCAACATGAGCGTAGCTCTCTTCGACAAGCCAGAGGGGGAGTTCTGCGGCTTCCGCAGCCCACTCCCTTAGTAATCGGGTGGATATCGCCCGTACTTGCTTGGCTCCACAAAGCACTGAAAGGGCACATGCTGCATCTTGGGGTGGCACGGAACCGAAGTAATTCCTCAGGGCTGCAACCTTTTGGTTGGTACTGGTTGTGCTGTCGAGTTTCCAATAAAGGTCAGAAAAGCGTTGCATGTGGAATCCTACAGAGGTACCTGTTCTTAGTAACTCTATTCACTCTCCGGGTGTTGCAGGTCGTCTTCAAGATTTTTATCAACGGCACTACGATCAGGACGCTCTTCACCAATAAAACGTGTCGGCAATATCTCTGCCTGATAGCCTCGTTCAGTGAGTAATCGAGCAACAATGTCAGTAAAGCCATGAGTGACGAGTACTCGCTGCGCTCCAGAAGCCTTTACAGCCTGCATGAGGTCCGGGTAGTCAACGTGATCAGAGAGAATGAACCCCTTCGGGAACCCGCGTCGACGACGTACGCCACGAAGAAGCATCCAGCCAGATACCATGGCAATTGAGGTCTCTCCGAATCGGTTGATCCAATTGGTTGCTGCTGCACTTGGTGGTGCGATAACGATTCCGCGTCCACCTCCAATCTTACGGCTTCGCGGTGGTATGCGGTCAATAGGTGGCAGACGCACGCCGCTTGCTCGATATGCCTCAACAAGTTTCATGACAGCACCATGTCCATAGATAGGTCCAATCGATGGATCGAGTAACGATGCGACCCGCTGTGCTTTTCCTAGCGCATACGACAAGAGCACACTTGTACAACCGGCGTCAGCGTTCGCTCTCCACCATGTGTTTATTTCATCGGCAACCGTCGCCGGTTCGGGCCACCGATAGACGGGTAGTCCAAAAGTGCTTTCTGTCACAAACACATCGCAAGGAACCGACTCAAAGCGCTCGCATGTTGAATCGTGTTGAAGTTTGTAATCACCAGTCACAACCCAGGTTACGCCGCGATGACTTACCCGAACCTGTGAGGAACCAAGAAGATGTCCGGCGGGGTGCAGCGATACATCGACTCCATGAATTGAAAAATGTTCACCGTATTTCACGGTGTTAATAGTTGCGTTATTTCCCATACGAGTTCGTAAGACATGTTTTCCTGACGAAGCACAGAGGTAACGTTCGCTACCAGGGCGGGCATGGTCAGCATGAGCGTGGGTGATGACGGCATGAGATACCTGCCGCCATGGATCAATATAGAAATTGCCAGCAGGGCAATAGAGGCCGTTAGGATTGATTTCGAGTAGATCTGACACAGCCTGATGAGCCTCCAAGAAGGTGGCCCACTTTCCCCACAACTATTTAGCGATATGCCGCATTGCCACTGGCAGGGAATCGATAGCCACCGAATCCAAAAGGAGCGTAGCGTGGCCAGTCCCCTGGGGCGACCCCTGGCTCTGTTCCATACATTTTCCATGTCGGTGTGCGAGGGACTGTCGGCGGTTCATAGTAGCGAGGTCGATTGTTTATTCCGGTCACGTATGGGCTTGCTCCTGGCTTATAAGGAGCTTGATTTCTAGGGGT
>PKCL01000033.1 GCA_002862165.1 Planctomycetaceae bacterium | reverse complement strand
ATATTTTAAGCGTAGAAAGACGATGACTGGGCATCGCCGCCGAGTCTTTTCGGTGAGCTATGCAGAATCTGGTAATGTGCTTGCATCAGCTGGCGAGGATGGCACCGTACGCTTATAACGCAGAGGGTACAATGATCCAGACAGTATCATTCGACATCAAGGACGGGTTTTCTGTGTTGCATTCTCAGGTGATAGTCAACACCCTGTTTTCGCTACTGGCTGTGAAGATGGTGTGGTCAGAGTTTTTGACAGCTACGGCACACTCATTCAGAATTTTGATGAGCATCAAGGTCAGGTGAATGCGATTGCTTGGAATCGAAATGCCAAGCCTTCATGGGACATTGCATCTGCGAGTGCGGATGGCACAGTGCGTCTCTGGCAGCTGCCTAAGGTACAAAGGGAAGTGAAGTCTTCTATAGCTAAAAGTCTTGCCGTACTTCAGTCTGGTGGCACAAAAATCTGGTCACTCGACTCTGTGCCAGACGAGCCGTTACTCATAGCAGGTACGGAAAGTGGTAACGTCATTCTCTGGTCTGGTTACGAGTCGATGCCATTGGGAATTCTCGATGGCCATCATGCACCGGTTTGGAGTGTCTCGGTTGGGCCTGCCGGTAGCCAACTCTGGACTGGTGGGTGGGATGGCACCGTACGTCGGTGGGATGCCTCAAACGCGGAATGGATGCATTCTGGCTTTGACGTCTACCACTGATTTAGTGTGAACCCGCAAGAACTTTGCTGAGTGTCTCCTGAAGTATGGCACCACTCCGTTTCAGTGCTTGTACCTCTTTTGGCCAGAGTTCAATCTCGAGCGGTTGCTCTGCGCCATCACGACCAACAATAGTTGGAACAGACAGAGCGACATCACGAAGGCCATAACAGCCTCGCTGAACGGAGGATATTGGAAGAATACGTTTGCTATCGAGCGCAATAGCATGCACAACCTCAGCAATCGATACACCAACGGCGTATCCTGCCCCTGTTTTCTTTTTGATCATTTCAGCACCAGAAGTTTTCGCACGGATGAACGTATCCTGGCCAAGTTTCTGAGTGTAGCCTGGATATTTCTCCAAAGGGAGTCCGCCAATACTGGCACTCGACCAGATCGGTACCATGCTGTCGCCATGCTCACCAAGAATTATTGCTGAAACTTGTGTTGCGGGTGCCTGAAGGTTGAGAGCAAGCAGGCTTCGGAATCGAAGCGTGTCGAGAAGCGTTCCAAGGCCAATGACGCGGCTTTTCGGGAGTCCAAGCTCCTCCGCGGCGAGATAGGTCAAAATATCAACGGGGTTGCTTACAACAAGTACGGTCGCATCGGGTTTCATTCCGGCATTTGTTATCGATGCGAGAATTTTTTTGAACAGTTCGACGTTTCTGTTGATCAACGCAAGGCGGCTCTCGTCTGGTTTACGACGGAGTCCGGCAGTGATGCATAGTAGGTCTGCATCGGCAAGATCCTCATACCCACCCGCCGTAATGACCTGATCCGCAATGGCAGGTGCTCCATGCATCATATCGAGTGCCTGGCCCTCAGCAAGATCGGCATTGACATCAACAATAACAATTTCATGAACAATGCCACCAAGCTGGAGTGCAAAACCTGCTGATGCACCAACAATGCCACCACCACCGATAATTCCAACTTTCATGTTCTTTCCTTTTTTTAACGTACGTGATCGTGGTGGATGGTTTCAGGTGCTGAGTGCTTACGCACTCAGGCCGAGTTCCTTGCAGACCTGCTCGGTGACAGCTTTAACGACAGCCTCATAGTCGACAGGCTGATTCGATGATTGAGGAGTATTCATAGCAGGGGGTGGGTCAAACGCAGTTCGGTTGACTCCAGTATTCCCCCAGCTTGTTCGAAAGACATCGTTCGCACAGATGTCACAGTCTTCCATTCCTTTGTCGAGTCGAGGATCTTTGAATCCCCATTGCTGTTTGAGTGCGAGTAATTCCTGTGTCTCATTTTTAGAAAGATAGGTGACTCGACCAAGGTCTTTTGCAAGCATGAGAATCTTGCAGTAGGCGTCAAGAATTTCTGTCCACCAGTATGCTTTTTCAACGGTTTCACCAAAGCTTACGGTGCCATGATTTGCGAGGATGACAACATTCGAATCTTTGACAAATGGTCGAACCGTATCGGCGAACTTCTGATTTCCAGGTGTTTCATATTTAGTAATCGGTATGTCGCCTAGAAAAACCTCCACCTCCGGCAGAACGCACTGGGGGATTGGCTCACGGGCGACAGCAAATGCTGTCGCATGTGGAGGATGACAGTGAACAACTGAATTTACATCGGGGCGATCTTTCATGATCGTTAAATGAAGCAGGATTTCACTAGAGCGCTTGCGCTGACCAGCAACCTGATTCCCTTCCATGTCAACAATGCAGAGGTCAGAAGGCTTCATAAAGCCTTTCGAAATTTGCGTTGGAGTGCACAGGACTTCCTTGTCATTGAGTCGAAATGAGATGTTCCCATCATTCCCTGCAGCAAAACCTTTGTTGTAAATTCGGCGACCAATGTCACAGATTTCTTCCTTCAAGCTTGCAAGAGATCTGTCTGTTGTGGTGATTGCCATTGAATACTCCTCTTTAGTTCACTCGTGATTGTCTGATGTTCGTTTTGAAAGTAAGTTGTGTCGGTCAGCGAAGAAGGCTGCATTGCGATCAATACTCAAGTATTCCCTGTGTTTTGGGTTGCGGTCGGTTCAGTGATTATTCTGCCTTCAGGCGTCGGTCTGATTAGGATGGTCGATTCGATCAATCAGGGCGGAAATGTACGCATCAATAGGCTTGCCGTCGGGTTGGAACGGTTGTGCGGCCTCGCCTCCCTCGCTGATTGCGACAAGCTGGCCGTTACCCGCTCCCAATTCATCCCATGCAATGAGAGCTTCAGCGGGTCCATCTTCGTTGTCGAGGTCTTCTGTACGCAGCGGCACTACCAGTCGTAGAAGCCCACCTTTCATCTTTTGATGGGCTTCGCTGAGTGTAACGCTACCAATGATGCGGCCAATTCTCATGATGTATAAGTCCGGGTGCGTGATGGATGTTTTATGAATTTGTGCAGCTACAACTGTGGTGATCTTTGGCAGGCTGTGGGGGTCTAAGTATCTGGGGCGGGTTTTCAGTTGGATGAAGAGCAAATACTTTTGCGATTTGTGCGAGGCTGCCAACCGAGAAATCCCTCGGGTTAAGAATGAGGACATTGGCAGCACATGTATTCATTCTGTTTTTCAGAGTCATGCTCTCGGTCGCAGTTACTGCTCGAATCACTGGAAACCTGTTTGCTGCCATACATGCGACCACTGTATCTTCACTGAGAAGAATACAGCGAGCTGCGTCGCGGCCGGCGTGGTCGGCAAGAGCTTCAAGCGTTGGCACAAGTCCAGCTGCTGGCAGCTGCTGGCTGGTCGGAACTGCCTGGCAAAGAACCCCAGCCGCGGCTGAGACGTTTGTTGTACAGTCGGCTTGTGCAACGATAAATTGACGATCCGCTGGTTGTTGCGGTTTGGTTTTTGCGGTGATGAAGTCAATTCCTCGTTCCCTTGCGATGTCGCGTGCAGACGGTGTAATGACAGCCTTGTTGACTATGTAAGCAACCTTGGTCTCACGACTGAGATTCATAATCGTCTCTGCAGCGATGACTCGATCGGAGAGTGTTGCTGTTAGGGAGCTGTTGTTTTTCTTTGAGAGACGGCTGTCCGTCGATGACGGTGTCTTGGTTTCAGTACGAATTCGTTTGAGTACCTCAGTGACAAGGTGGGCGATGTCGTCAGAAGAAATAGGATTTTGTGTTGGCATAGTGTCGTAATCAATCTATTGGTTCGTCAATTAGTGCGATTGTGCTCCAGCGGGCTGGCGTGCGTTTGCTGTTGAGCACTTCCCGCATCAAGCGGCCGTCACTGGTAATAACAACGCGGTCCGCTAAGCCAGCAGCGACTGTATCAATAGCAATTTGTGGATCGCCGTCGAATCCTTCACCATCAGCGAGAAGAGGTTGGACAAGCAATAGCTTTGCTCCCACGAGAGACTCGTGTTTATAGCTGCTTGTTACGGTTCCAATGACTCGTGCTACTTGCATAAAAACGGGTTGTGGGGAGGAGGAATTGTAAAGAATAGAAAAGTTAATGAGTAGTTTGTGTTACTGGGGGCTTCCTAGCACACGGAGGTCATCCACGAGTGTGCAACGACGTTGTCGTGTAAAGGTGAGAGGGGTTGTCACACCTTCACCTGTGGGTGTGGCGATTGAAAACGAGAGGTACCCTTCGCCGCCTAATCCTAGGCCTGCAGTGCTTGGTCCATTCTTGACAAACAAGGTGGTGTCGAGGAGTCGGCCCATTCGTGTCATATTCCGAACATTCTGGGAATGGATAATGGCCGTGTGTCTGAAGCCATGTTCACTTTCAAAAGCTCTTTGGATAGCTTCATCAGCACTGGGGCAACGAACGAATGGAAGAAATGGCATCATCTGCTCAACGGGAACAAATGGGTTTGTGATGTCCGTTTCCCCGAAGACTAGTTCAAGACCCTCACGGCCAGACACACCGGCCGCTTCTGCAATTCGGGAAGCACTCTTTCCAAGAAGTTCTTTGGCTGGTGCAGGGTGGCGTTGGTCGCCTTCACCCACGGTTACGATAGCTGTTTCTGTAAGGCGAGCCACCTGCGATTGATTGAGTCGTAACGCTCCAGCTCGTTCCATTGCAGACATCATTGCGTCGAACACTGAGTCAACAACAAAGACCTGTTTTTCTCCAATACACAATAGATTGTTGTCGTAGGCGGCACCGGTAATGATCGATTGCGCGGCATTATTCAGGTCTGCCGTTTCATCGACAACAACAGGTGGATTTCCGGGGCCGGCAACGATCGCACGTTTGCTCGACTGTAATGCAGCTCGTGCAACAGCTGGACCTCCAGTCACGCAGATAAGTTTGACCCCACGATGATTAAATAGCGAGCTGGCTGTCTCGAGCGTTGGCTCAGCCACAAGGCTGATCAGATTATCGACGCCGAGGTCACGTTGTATCGCCTGGTTGAAGCGGCGAACGCCCTCTGCGGCTATCTGGCGACCACTCGGGTGTGGATTCACAACGACAGCGTTGCCTGATGCAATCATGTTGATCGCATTGCAGGCGATCGTTGGAAGAGAATGAGTCACGGGTGTAATTGCACCAATAACACCAAATGGTGCATGTTCAATAACGGCAAGGCCGTGATCTCCACTAAAGACTTCACTTGACATGAACTCAACACCCGGAACTCGATCACCTAAGACTTGAAGTTTCTCAATTTTGTGATCAAGCCGACCGATCTCCGTTTCTTCATATTCCATTCTGCCAAGTTCTTCAGCGTCCTCAATTGCAATGCGTCGAATGTGTCCAACGGCTCTCTTTCTGCCTTCCATACCGAGTTGCTCAAGCTGGTGAAAAGCATCGGTTGCTGCAGATACCGCCTCGTCGACAGTTGCGAAAATACCATTCTGACCAGCAGCCGTTGGACCGTTTACGGGTCCGCCGGCTGAACGCAGTTGTGCAATAACTTTGCGGACGATCGAATTAATGTCGGGTTGTTCGGTTGTGTTCATTTCTGGGAGTCAGTGAGGGAAATGCGGAAATCAAGAATTAGCTAGCCGTTGTGGTGACAGTGTCACGATTAAAAACTTCCTTGCCGTCAGCCTGGACCGTATCAATGAGCCCAACGATGACAGCGTCAATTGGAAGAGCTTTTGTCTCTGGAGTCATTCGGGCACTTGAACCCTGTGTAACGAGAACAAACTGTCCCTCGCCAGCTCCGAGCGTGTCGACTGCAATAAAGGTTCGGCCTGTTGTAATAAGCTGTGACCTCTTACTTTCGTCAAGTCGGTACGGTTCGACAATGAGTAGCTTGTGGCCAGTCATCGTGCTCGCTTTTTGCGTGGCGACAATTGATCCAGTGACAAGAGCAATAAACATGGGGAAGAGTACTTTCAATAAATTAGTGTGTCAGTTATGAAGCCAATGTCAGGAAGTTTCGTGTTTGACGGGCAACAATAAGTTCTTCGTTGGTTGGGGTGACCCATATCGCAACTCGTGAGCGAGAGGATTCAATGCGTCGTTCACCAGTGGTGGCTGAATGATTTGCTGTGTTATCGATTTCAATGTTGAGATCATTAAGCCCTGCAACGACAGCCGCTCTCGTTGCAGGTGAGTTTTCACCGATTCCACCGGTGAAGGCGATTGCATCAAGTCCACCAAGCTCAACGATGCCACCGCCAAGCCAGTGGCGGATCGAGCCGACGTAGACATCGAGGGCGACACGAGCTGCTTCATTTCCATTTGCTGCGGCTGCCTCAAGGTCGCGCATGTCGCCAGATGTTCCTGACATTCCAGCCAACCCTGCACGGGTTGATAACTCCACAAGTAGCTCCTCAAGTGAACGCCCGGTTGTTTTGCAGACATGCAGGATCGCATACGGGTCAACGTCTCCAGAGCGATTGTTCTGCGGAACACCGGACTGTGGACTCATGCCCATCGAGGTACCAACACTTTTTCCATCATGTGTCCAGCAAATGCTGCTTGAACCACCGAGATGGCATTGAACTGCACGAAGGGGACGCTGCGACATTTTTGCTAAAAGTCGCTCTGAAACAAATCGATGACTTGCACCATGGAACCCCCATCGCCGCACAAGATGTTTCTCAAGCCATTCTTTAGGAACGGCATACCGGGAATTACGGTCTGGTATGGTGGCATGAAAATCTGTTTCAAAAGCAGCTACCAGTGGCACGTCAGGGAACCGTTCTGCCAGTTGCTTCATTGCCGTGACATAAGGCGGATTATGAGCCGGAGCGACATCAGCCATTTCTTCCATCGCAGACAAAACAGTGTCATCTACTTTCACAACACCGCGGATTCTTCCACCATGAACTGCTTTGAATCCAATCGCAGCAACATCAGTAAGAGATGAAAGGGGGCCACCTGCGGCTGTGAGTTGTTCAATGGCAGCTTCGAGGGCAGCGCCATGATCGGGTATGGGTCGTACCGTCTCAATCTGTGTAGCTTCTGCAGCAGGTTGTCCCAATGAGGCGTAGACGCGGCTTTCCTGACCACCAATACGTTCAACACCGCCCTTGGCAAGTTCCTGCTCGTCTTCGAGTGCACCTGAATGAGTAGGCAGCTCAAAGAGTCGATACTTAAAACTCGTTGACCCAAGATTTGCGATGAGGATTTTCATTGTTTCTTTCCTGCTTACAGAGATGCTTCCATGCACGACTTATGAGTAGGCTTGACTCAGCTGAAAAACGCTGAAACGAGACTTTCTGCAGGACGTGGAATGACGTGACTGCCGACAAGTTCACCGATCTGTTGAGCAGAAGTAGCGCCAGCCTCAACCGCAGCACGGACACTACCAACATCACCTTGAACAACGGTTGTGACAAAAGCACCACCGATATCAACGCGTTTAAGTATTTGTACATTGGCTGCTTTCGCCATTGCGTCTGTTGCTTCGACGAGGCCAACAAGGCCTTTTGTTTCAATCAATCCAATTGCCGTATTCATGAATCTTTCCTGAAAAGTAAATAAGTTTCTAATGGGAAACACTCCAGCCGGTTCGCCGGGAGGAGTCACGTTAATTGCTAGACTTTGGGGCCTTGGTTTTGAGGATATTGCCGATGTCCTCATGCGGACGTGCAATTACCTGAACACTAACAACCTCACCAATTCGGCCAGCAGCTGTTGCACCAGCATCTGTTGCGGCCTTCACGGCAGCAACATCACCACTCACAAATGCAGTTACGAGACCACTTCCAACCTTGTCCCAGCCAAGGAAAGAAACATTCGCAGCCTTCATCATTGCATCAACAGCCTCGACAAGCGTGACGAAACCTTTGGTTTCGACCATGCCGAGGGCTTCGATGTTTTTTGCCATCTTTCTTCACTCCATATCATTTTCGCACTCACTATTACCGGACGGTGTCCGGGTCGACTGCGCCGGCACGTGCCGACAACACAGTCATTTGTTGTCTGTTCATCCGTGATTTGTTCGAGGTTATTCCTGTCTGATTAATTCGACACTTGTCGCGTGGTCAAGGTCAGCGGAGTTACCCTCATCTGTATCAATGTGCACTTCGAGTTTGCTCGTGGCGTCAGCTCGAACCAGAAGATCTCGAAAGACGGTGCCACACGGTCCGTTTATGACCAGACTCATTCGATCACCATTCGAAACACCAAAGTGTTGTGCGTCTGCCTTGCACATGTGAACATGTCGCTCAGCGCGTATGACACCTTCAGTGAGCTCAATTGCACCGGCAGGACCAACAAGAACACATCCGGGAGTTCCAGTAATTTTGCCGCTGGCCCTCACGGGGAGGTCGATGCCTAGTGAAATGCCATCTGTAAAGGCTAGTTCAACCTGGGATGCTGGTCGGGTGGGTCCAAGAACGCGAACGGTTGGTAACATTCGTCGTTTTGGGCCTATGATCATGACCGTTTCCTCGGCAGCATAAAATCCGTCCTGGTAGAGATCTTTTCCTGGTGTAAGTGTGTGGCCTCGACCAAAAAGTTTTTCCACATGCTGATCCGTGAGGTGGCAATGTCGAGCGGAAATACTAACCACAAGCTTTGGAGCACCATTGGAGTGCTCACGATCCTCCTGGCTTGGTACTCCATCATGTCCAGCAAGGATTATGTCACGAACAATGCGTTCGACATCGGACTTCGATAGGTTTGGTTTTTCAAGTGTGTTTTGCATGATCGGATCGATCTAGGAGTGCATGGTTTTGTTGGCTGCAGTAGTGTCTGGGGTGATGTTCTCAATATCTTCTGCAGGAATATCTGCGAGAATTAAACGAGGTCCAGCGTCTAGAATCGTTTGTTGCCATTCTTGAGAGAGATCGCTGTCGGAGACAACGACATCAATTGCTTCAAGGCCAGACACGAGTGTGAGGCTTTTCCTGCCAAACTTGGAGCTATCAGCCACAACAATGACTTTCCCTGCAGCACGAAGCATCGCTTGTTCAGTTTCTGCAAGAAGCAGTTGTGCGTTAAAAAGACCTTGCTTCGATATGCCAGCAGCGGACAGAACCGTTGTGGTCACGTGCAGTCTGCTTAGCAATTCATTGGTGTATGGGCCAAGGCAAACACCGGTTCGTGGTGATACAAAACCACCAAGTAATATGAGATCAGTTCGTGATTCGGAAGCAAATAGGTTCGCAACTGGCATACTGTTTGTGACGACCTGAAGAGATCTTCCGGCAAGAAGCCTTGCTACCTCGTAGGTGGTAGTGCCACCGTCGAGGAGAACGGTCTCTTCGTCATCAATGATTTCAGCAGTGGCAGCCGCAATCGTTCTCTTGGCTTCCCAATTGGCTGGCTGCTTTTCATCGAATTCTGCAATTCGAGGAAGTCCTCCGGCGTACAGTACGCCACCATGCGTACGACGCGCGGTCCCTTGCTCTTCGAGGGCGTCAAGATCTCGTCGTATGGTCGACTCTGAGACGCCAAGTTCGCGCACCAACTCGTCAAGGGCTGCAAACCCACGGAGACGGATGATGTCGATTAATCGGCTGCGTCGTTCTCGTCCGGGCACTTGGGAATCTCCTTACTTTGCTTTGCCTTCGATTATCGTCAGGTAAAGAATGAATGCAATCAAATTATGACTGATCTGAGCAAGATAATATTCATTTTATACAGATTGTAGGTGTTTTTATGCCATTTTGATCTGAAAAACGGTCACGCCATGAAATAGTGGTGCTTTAGGCAAAATGAAATGTCTGCATAGACCAATGCGGGCACGAAGACACTACAGGCATGAGGAAAAACGAGCATGTATCCACCGTACGTGTTTCTCATGAGCCACCAATTCGAGGAACAGCATGCGATGGAAAGCATGCGCTGCCGAAGTTTCGTTGGCTTGTCGGGGTGTTTCGTTGCACGGTCGTTTTTGTTGTGCAATGTCACCTTGACGATCGAAGGAGTTCTGCGACGTTCTGCCTGTTTTTTTTTCAACGGCGAGCATTGCTTTTTCTCA